>NZ_JAXIOM010000004.1:0-127058 GCF_049311025.1 Arthrobacter sp. 3Tela_A | reverse complement strand
TTGTGGCGGGGGCGGGGTGATGTGTAAAAGCCACCGGGCCCGATCCCCCCCCCCGCTTCTTTTTTAAGCCGAGTAGACTTGGCTTGAACCAAAATTTTCAACAAGGAGAACCATGGCCAGCTTTGTAGACCGTGTTGTACTGCATGTTTCAGGCGGTGCCGGCGGCCATGGTTGCGTGTCCGTAAAGCGCGAGAAGTTCAAGCCCCTGGGCGGTCCGGACGGCGGGAACGGCGGGGACGGCGGCGACGTCATCCTCCGCGTTGACGGCCAGACCACCACGCTGCTGGACTACCACCACGCACCGCACCGCCACGCCGGCAACGGCGGACCGGGCATGGGTGACTGGCGCGCCGGCAAGACAGGGGAGACCCTGGTGCTCTCGGTTCCGGAGGGAACCGTCGTCAAGTCGAAGGACGGCAAGGTCCTGGCCGACCTGGTGGGCATGGGCTCCGAATACGTCGCTGCAGCAGGCGGACAGGGCGGTCTGGGCAACTCTTCGCTCTCCTCACAGAAGCGCAAGGCCCCCGGCTTCGCACTGCTGGGAACCCCGGGCGACGAGCGGGACATTGTCCTGGAACTCAAGTCGATTGCAGACATCGCCCTGGTCGGCTTCCCGTCCGCGGGCAAGTCCTCCCTGATCGCTGCGATGTCCGCAGCACGTCCCAAGATCGCCGATTACCCCTTCACGACCCTGATCCCGAACCTGGGCGTGGTCCAGGCCGGTGACGTCCGCTTCACTGTTGCCGACGTGCCGGGCCTGATTGAAGGCGCCTCGGAGGGCAAGGGCCTGGGACACCACTTCCTGCGCCATGTTGAGCGCTGCGCGGCGCTGGTCCACGTCCTGGACTGCGCTGCCCTTGAAGCAGACCGTGATCCGCTCAGCGACCTCGACGTCATCGAGGCCGAACTCGAGAAGTACGAAGTGGACATGAGCTATGCAGGTGCCGACGGCGACGTCGTGCCCCTGAACCAGCGGCCCCGCCTGGTGGCGCTGAACAAGGTGGACGTTCCCGACGGCCGGGACATGGCCGAGTTCGTCCGCCCCGAGCTCGAAAAGCGCGGCTACCGCGTCTTTGAAGTTTCCGCCGCCAGCCACGAAGGACTGCGCGAACTTGGCTTCGCGATGGCCGCTATTGTCGCCGAGGCACGCAAGGCCGTTGAGACGGCCCCGCCGCGCATCGCAGCGCCCGTTGTCCGGCCCCGTTCGGTCAACGCGAAGGGCGGATTCACCATCCGCCGCGAAGAGCGCAACCTCGAGCCGCTGTTCCGCGTCCTCGGTGAGAAGCCGGTGCGCTGGGTCCAGCAGACCGATTTCACCAACGACGAAGCTGTGGGCTACCTGGCAGACCGCCTGGCGAAGCTCGGCGTCGAAGACCAGCTGTTCAAGGCCGGTGCCAAGCCCGGCGACGCCGTGGTTATCGGTGAAGGCGACGGCGTCGTCTTCGACTGGGAGCCGACCATGATCGGCGGTGCGGAACTGCTTGCCGCGTCCCCGCGCGGCTCGGACATCCGCATCGAAGAGTTCTCCCGTCCCACCCGTACCGAAAAGCGTGAAGATCACCAGAAGCGCAAGGACGCACGGGCCGCAGCCCGTGCCGAGCTTGAGGCTGAGCGCAAGGCCGGAATCTGGACTGAGTCGGTGAACTACAAGCACACCCGTCCGACGGTGAGCGATGACGACTAATCGCTTCACAGACGCGGAGCCCGGGCGGGCTTAGGCATAGGCTGGTTCGGTCATGAGTGAAGAAAACGCTGAAGTACAGACCACCACCGCACCTAAACGCCCGCTGAAGTCCCGGGCAGGCCTTGCCCGGGCACGACGCGTTGTCGTCAAGGTGGGCTCCTCCTCCCTGACGTCGGTCGCGGGCGGCATTTCCGACGAGGCACTGACCTCTTTGGCGGATGTCCTCGCTGCACGGCGCCGGCAGGGGACGGAGATCATTTTGGTGTCCTCCGGTGCCATCTCCGCCGGACTCGCGCCGCTGGGCCTGTTCAAGCGGCCCTCGCAGCTTTCCACCCAGCAGGCCGCAGCCAGTGTTGGCCAGGGCCTGCTGATGGCGCGCTACACGGAGGCCTTCGGGCGGCACGGAATCACCGTGGGCCAGGTGCTGCTCACCATCGAAGACCTCATGCGGCGTACCCACCATGCCAACGCCCACCGTGCGCTGGAGCGCCTCCTCAACTTCGGCGTCGTACCCATCGTCAACGAAAATGACACGGTGGCCAGCCACGAGATCCGTTTTGGCGACAATGACCGCCTGGCCGCCCTGGTGGCGCACCTCGTAAAGGCCGATGCCCTGATCCTGCTCTCCGACGTCGACTCCCTCTACGACGGCCCGCCGTCCGCCGGGGCACGCCGCATCCCGGAAGTCACCGGGCTGAAGGACCTGGAGGATGTCCGGATCGGCAAGGTCGGCAAAGCTGGTGTTGGAACCGGCGGCATGGTCACCAAGGTCGAAGCTGCCACCATCGCAGCGCAGTCCGGCATCCCCGCGCTGGTTACTTCCACGGACAACGCCGCAGCGGCGCTGGCCGGCGAAGACGTCGGCACCTGGTTCACCACCCGCGGCGTGCGCCAGCCCATCCGACTGCTCTGGCTGGCCCATCTGGCCCGCATCCAGGGAACCCTTGTTCTGGACGACGGCGCTGCAAGGGCGGTGGGGGAGCGGCGGCGTTCGCTGCTGCCCGCCGGCATTGTGTCCGTCGAAGGCCACTTTGAACCCGGAGATCCGGTGGCCCTGGCCGATACCTCCGGGCGGGTGCTGGCGCACGGCCTGACCAACTACGCCTCTGATGAGCTGCCGCGGATGCTGGGCCGTTCCACCCGTGAACTGGCCAGGGAGCTGGGCCGCGGCTACGAACGTTCCGTAGTGCACGTCAATGACCTGGTGATCCTGCAGCCGCACGGATCCTCGGCCGTTCAGTCAGCGTCACGTACCCAACAGGCCGACGACGCCGCCGCTACACTGGGAGCATGACCGTCCAAGACACCTCTTCCGTGAACCGCAACGCTGAAACCGCGCCCTCGCCGGAGGAAGTCGAAGCCGGCGTCCACCGCATTGCCGACCGGGCACGGGCCGCTTCCCGGCGGATGGCACGCGCCAACCGTGCCTGGAAGGACCTGGCACTGGAGCAGATTGCCCAGGACGTTGTTGCCCGCCGCGACGCCGTCCTGGCAGCCAACGCGCAGGACGTTCAGCGCGGCCGTGAGAACGGTACCTCCGAGGCGCTCCTGGACCGGCTGACCCTGACCCCTGAGCGGATCGACGGCCTGGCCGCCGCCCTGCGGAACCTCGCCGGGCTGCCCGACCCGGTTGGGTCGGTGGCACGCGGCCAGACCCTGCCCAACGGGCTGAGGATGCGCCAGGTGCACGTTCCCCTCGGAGTTGTCGGCGCCATCTACGAGGCCCGTCCCAATGTCACGCTGGATATTGCCGGCCTCGCCCTGAAGAGCGGCAACGCCGTGATCCTGCGCGGCGGCAGCGCGGCAGCGGCCACGAACACCGTGCTGGTCAATCTGATCCGCGACGCCCTGGATACCGTGGGACTGCCGTCGGATGCAGTGCAGACCATCGACCAGTACGGACGGCCCGGAGCGAACTTCCTGATGAAGGCCCGCGGACGCGTGGACGTGCTGATACCCCGCGGCGGCAGGGACCTGATCCAGAACGTCGTCACCAACGCGGCGGTTCCCGTCATCGAAACGGGGGAGGGAAACGTCCATATCTATCTGGACGAGTCCGCTCCCGAGGAGATGGCGGTTGAGATCCTGCTCAACGCCAAGACCCAGCGGCCCAGTGTCTGCAACACCGTGGAAACCCTGCTGGTGCACAGCAGGTCCGCTGCTGCCCGCGAAGTCCTGGCGGTCCTGGCCGACGCCGGAGTCCGCCTCCATGCCGACGAACGTATCCGCGGAATCCTGCCTGAGGGCACCCCGGTGCAGGACGCCACGGAAGATGACTGGGGCCGGGAATACATGGACCTGGACCTCGCAGTGGCCATGGTGGACACCATGGACGAAGCGCTGGAACACATCCGCACCTACTCCACGGGCCACACCGAGGCCATCATCACCAACGACCTGGCCAATGCCGAGCGCTTCATCGCGGAGATCGACTCCGCAGCAGTGATTGTCAATGCCTCCACCCGCTTCACCGACGGCGGTGAACTGGGACTCGGCGCCGAGGTAGGCATCTCCACACAGAAGATGCACGCGCGCGGGCCGATGGGCCTGAAGGAACTGACGACCACCAAGTGGATCATTCAGGGAGACGGCCAGGTACGCGCCTAGGGGCCACCTGCACAAGCGCAAACTGCGGTGTTCACGCCGCTAACGCGTACCATTGATCTAGAAACGATGCTCCGCCGGGATGCCCGGCGGTTGATTTAGGGAGATTCATGCTGATCCAGCTTTCAAGTGCTGCGCTGATGGCGGCCGAAGTTGCCGAAGAACATGCAGAAACGTCGCCGTTCGTCTACGGCGGAGTTATCTTCGGAATCTTCATGGTGCTGATGTTCGCAACCATGGCCTTCACCAGCCTTGGCCACCGCCACGACGCCGTCCCGGAGCACGTTGACCCCCAGCGCCAGTTCCCGAACAAGCACGACCACGGCCAGGGCATCCCCGAATAGGCCGCCGGCGTAGGCGGAACCGGCTGGGAAAATGGATAGCGCAGAGCAGGACGCGAGCCGGCGTCCCTACCGGCTGGGTGTGATGGGCGGGACGTTTGATCCCATCCACCACGGCCACCTTGTGGCCGCGAGTGAAGTGGCCTCTGTCTTCGACCTCGATGAGGTCGTGTTTGTACCCACCGGCGAACCGTGGCACAAATCGGCTCAGGACGTCACCGAGGCCGAGCACCGGTACCTGATGACGGTGATCGCCACAGCCTCGAATCCGCGTTTTAAGGTCAGCCGCGTGGACATCGACCGGCCCGGTCCCACCTACACCATTGATACGCTGAGAGATCTGCGCCGTGCGCGCCCCGACGCCGAGCTGTTCTTCATCACCGGAGCGGACGCCATGGCGCAGATCCTTTCATGGAAAGACGTTCAGGAACTTTGGTCCCTGGCCCACTTTGTGGGCGTCACACGGCCCGGCCACGAACTGCAGAACATGGGCCGCGACGACGTAAGTCTTCTGGAGGTGCCGGCGATGGCCATCTCCTCCACTGATTGCCGGGCGCGCGTGGCCGCGTCAGAGCCGGTCTGGTACCTGGTGCCGGACGGCGTGGTGCAGTACATCGCCAAGCACAACCTGTACACCCCAGCTCAGCAGAAGGCGCGGCCCGCCACCACTGAGCCAGTAGCCTGAGCGATCAACACACCGGATGGGTAGGAAATGACGAACGGTCCAGAGTCCGCAGATGCACCCCGACGCAGCCGCCGCGCGGCTGGCTCAGGGAGCGCCGCGGGGGCGCAGGAACGGGAGTCCCAGCAGCGGGCCAGGGACCGGGAGGCCCTTCGGGCCTACAAGGCGCTGACGGACAGTCAGCCCAGGCCCGAACCGGCCGACGACGCCAATCCTCCCACCCGCCGCCAGCTCCGGCTCGCCCAGCAGGCAGCAGCTCAGCAAGCAGCAGCTCAGCAGGCCGCCCACCGCGCGGCACAGCAGCAGGCAAACCCTGCTGCTCCCTCGGCGCCCGCAGCATCCGCAGTGCCGGCCGCATCGCCCCGCCCCTCCGCTCGGGCTGAAGTCCAACCGGCTGACAACCAGCCCTCCCGCAGCGTGCCTTCTGCCGGGGTACCGGCCGGTGCGCAGCAGACGACCGCGCAGCAGACGACCGCGCAGCAGACGACCGCGCAGCAGGCGGCTTCGCAGCAGGCGGCTTCGCAGCAGCCAGCCCCACAGCCCGGCACCCGCAGGGAACGCCGCCGCGCCGCTGCCGCTGCGGCGCCCGCAGCCCTGGCCTCCCCGGCAACGGATGCACCTGCTGAAACATTCCCCGCGAAGGCCGAACCGGCCAGGAGCGAACAGACCAAGCCCGAACAGTCCAGGCCTGAGTCACTTAAGGGACCCGCGGCGAAGCCGGCACCGGGTCCATCAGGAGCGAAAGCATCCGTCGTTCAACCCGTCACCCCGGCGCCGGAGCGGGCGCCGGCAGTGCAGGACCTGGGCGCCCGGAAACAGCCTGCAGCAGAGGCCAACGCCGACGTCGCCAATATGACGGTGGAACAGGCACTGGCGGCCCGCGAAGCGCTGAAGCACCAGGCCCGCAACCAGGTGGCCGCGATGGAAGCCCTGCAGCAGTCCGATCCGCATGCCGTGGACCTTGAACTGCTGGCGCAGCAGCGCGCCCTGGCTGAGCGGGCGGCTGTCCTGAACCGCAGGACCCAGAACATCCAGCGGCTGGCACAGGAGAACGAGCAGCGCCGTTCCGCGCCGTCTGATCCCACTACTGCCCACAATCTGGCCATGGTGACACCGCTTGAATTCGTAGAGGTCCCGGGGCTGGACCGCCCGGTCATGAAGCCGCCGCCCACGTCGCACGTGCCAGTGGTGACCTCATCCAACCCTGCTGCAACGCAGGCTCCAGCCGCCGGCCGGGTGCCGGGGGCACGCAGGACCGGCACCGGCCGGCGTCCTGCCCGGACGGGCGAATCTGCGCCGGCAGCCAATGCCGAAGTGCGCCATTCGAAGATCCTGGCCCGTGCGGATGCGCTGGTAAACGCGCCGCTTGAGGCTGACCAGGGGGCCAAGCCCGTGGGTGCGCGCAGTGCCTTCGGCCTGGACCCTTTGGATGTTATGACTGCAGGCCTCGGCCGCACCCGGAGGATACGGTTTGTATCCTTGGGAATCGTGGGCTTGGGCCTTATTGCCCTCACCCTCGGAGTATTAATGATCGTCGGCGGCCTTGGCAGCTGATACCAAACAAGGAGACATGTGAGCGCCACCGAATCATCCATGAATATCGCCCGGACCGCTGCCAAGGCGGCGTCGGCCAAGCTGGCGGATGACATCGTCGCTATCGACGTCAGCGAACGGCTGGCGATCACGGATATTTTCCTTATCGCCTCAGCTTCCAACGAACGCCAGGTCAATGCGATCGTGGACGGCATTGAAGAGGAACTCGCCAAGGAAGGGCTCAAGCCCGTCCGGCGCGAGGGCCGCAGCGAGGGCCGCTGGGTCCTGCTCGATTACGCCACCGTAGTGGTGCACGTCCAGCACGAAGAAGACCGCGTTTTCTACGCACTTGAGCGGCTGTGGAAGGACTGCCCGATGGTGGACCTGCAGCTGCCCGACGCCGAGTCGGCAGCCGGCGGCGAATAACACCCGCGGGTGCGGGGCAGCAGCCTTAAACTGCTCCGCACCGGGTGAATCCCACCGGTGTAGTTTGATTTTGCACTGTGGCGCATTTGTACTAAAGTAGAGGAGTTGCTTCGGCCCGGACGGAAGAATCCGGACGAAGGAAAACATCCGATTTACTGCCTGTTCATTCTGCGGGCAATTCGGGGCTGTGGCGCAGCTGGTAGCGCACCTGCATGGCATGCAGGGGGTCAGGGGTTCGAGTCCCCTCAGCTCCACCGATAGGTCATCCGGGCAACCGGGATCTAGGGCTGAATGTTCGCCATTCGGTGGAAGTAAAACTGAATTGGGGCTGTGGCGCAGCTGGTAGCGCACCTGCATGGCATGCAGGGGGTCAGGGGTTCGAGTCCCCTCAGCTCCACCAAACTGATGTATTCATCAGGAACACCCTGGTCCTTCGGGCCAGGGCGTTTTTCGTTAAGCTGTCTCAGATAACCCGCAGGCCTGCGCGCGCGCACAGCGCAGTCAGCCCGTCCAGGCCAAATGCTCCCACCGGTCCCTGCACTCCTGCGCTCACAGCGCGTCCGTCCCGCAGCGCCACTGCGGCTTCGGCGAGCAGCTCTCCGGTCAGCGTGTAGACGTTTGGGCCCTGCACATGGACTTCGACGACGGTGTAGCCGCGGCTGTCCGAGAGATTCGCCACCGCGTAGCTGCCGGACCGGGAACGTTCCTGTTCATCCGGGCCACCGCCGGGCGCCCCGCCCATCGAGGCGAATTTGGCCACGGCCTTCCGGCCGCCCGGCAGCCGTTCCAGAGCGGCCGCGGCGCGGGTGAGCGGCCCAGCTACGCGGCTTAGTCCGGGGAACCACCCGTTGTAGACCTCCACGGATGAAAGGCCCGGGTAGGAGTCCGGCAGGAAGAACACTTCGGTGCCCATGGCCAGGAAAGCCCGCCGAGCCTGGTTCTGAACCTTGAATTTATATGTCTCGCTGCCCATGCGACGACTCCGCAGCGATCCGCCGGCGTAGACGCTGGTTGGGCGGGCGAGTGCTTCGGCCAGCGTAGCCCGCGTTCCTCCGCTGATTCCCCGCCGGAGCGAACCGAGGGCAAAGTAACCAATGCGCAGGTGTCCGCCGGGCGTTCCGGCTGCCTTCGCTGCCAGGGCACCGGCCAGGGTTCCCGGCACATAGTCGTAGCCGAAGGCAGGAACCATGGTTGTTCCGCTGTCCGCTGCACGGGCGGTGAACTCCTGCTGCACGCGCTGGACAAAGTCGACTTCCCCGGTTGAATCCAAATAGTGGGCCCCTGCATCGGCTGCTGCGGCCGCCGCTGCGTAGCCATACCGGTTAAAGGGTCCGACTGTGGAGAGCAGCACATCGCCCGGCTCAACCAAGGCGCGGACCGTAGCCGGTTCGGAGACATCCGCCGTTAGATACTGGAGGCCGTGCGGCTCTGCGAGGGGTCTCAGCGAGTTTTCACTGCGGCCTGCCAGCACGGGCTGCTCGCCCCTGGCCAGAAGCGAGCTGACCGCCAGCCTGCCGGTATAGCCTGAGGCTCCGAAAACCACGATCTTGGCGGACATTGCTTCCTCCCGGTTTCCCCTGGTGCCGGCGCAGCCTGCACCTGATGTCCTGTGGAGTCTAACGGCATCCCGATGCTCGTGGAGAGGGTGGAGCGCCGCCATTACGGACCGCAGGCACGAGTTGTGGCAGTGTAGGGCAGGTGAGGATTGAACCGCCCGCTCCCGGAGAGCCACGCCGCCCGCACGGACCACGCGACCCGGGGGATGCCTGGGTTGTTGCCCCTGACGGGCAGCGGTACTGGGGCAGGTTCGGTGCCGCCGGCCTGCTGGCGCATGACCCGGCACGCGGGATCCTGCTCCAGCACCGGGTCTCCTGGAGCCACCACGGGGGCACCTGGGCGCTCCCGGGCGGAGCCCGGCACCAGGGCGAGTCCGCCCAGGACGGGGCCATGCGTGAGTCCGCCGAGGAGGCCGGGGTACCGGCTGCCGCGCTCCGGCCGCGCTTCATGAGCATTCTGGATCTTGGCGTCTGGTCCTACGCCACCCTCGTAGCCCATGTTGAAAAACCTTTTGATCCGGTGATCAGCGACCAGGAGAGCGTTGAACTGGCCTGGGTGGCGCCGGACGAAGTGGGGAACCTTCCACTGCATCCCGCCTTTGCAGAGTCATGGCAGCGGCTGCGGCCGCTGCTGGATGTCCGTCCTGCGCTGGTCATCGATACGGCGAACGTCATGGGCTCGGTACCCGATGGCTGGTGGAAGGACCGTGCCCGTGCGGCTGAGAAGCTGGTGGCCGCGTTTGCCCGGCTGAACCGGTCGGGGATTCCGGCCCGGGTGCTGCAGCTGCCTGAGGATATTTGGTATCCGGACATCACCGTGGTCCTGGAGGGCGGCGCGCGGTCCGCCCAGGGCAGTGGCGACCTGGACGTTATCCGTGCTGATGGATCCGGTGACGACGCGGTGATCACCGCCGTCCGTGAGCTTAGGGCGGCCGGGCGGCCGGTCAGCGTTGTCTCCAGTGACCGAGCCCTGACGGAGAGCTGCCGCGGGCTGGGAGCGCACGTGACCGCAGCCGGGGAATTCCGCGCTCTGCTGGATTTCTAGCTGCCGCTGGACACCTGGCCGCGGGTTCCGGCTCCCCGGGGGGACCTGCCCCTGGAGGAGGCGAGGAAGCCGGCAACGATCAGGCCCTGTCCGGCGCAGTAGGTCAGCATCACCAGGGCACTGGTGATGTCCGGCATCGATTCGGGCATAAAGATCCGGAAGGACAGGATGGTGTCCGATGCCAGGAACAGCACGCCGCCGGCGGCCACAACCGGGCTGCACCGCGCGGCGGTTGCCGCTGTGCCGCCCAGGACCAGGCCGTACAGGGCAACAGCTGGTGCCAGGGAACCGAGTGCCGGCCAGAGGACCACCAGCATCGCGGCCCACCATAGCGGGAAGACCAGGGCCCAGCGGGGGAACCCGCGAACCGCTGCATATTTTAGGAAGAGCCGGATGTAGCAGAGGTGCGCCAGGCCAAAGGCCCCCAGCATCACGGGCAGCTCAGGAAGCATCGGCAGGAACGTTGCGGCGCCGTCGCCAATCCAGGAAAAGAACAGGGCCGCGAGAATCAGAGTGCCGTAACCACGCTGCCAGCGTCCGCGCAGTCCCCACAGGGCGGCCGCTGCCAGCAGCGGCATCAGCGTGAGCTTGGTGGGGGCGGCAAGCCAGTCCGCCTCAACCGCACGGGCGGCCACATGGACGGCGGACATGGCGGCAAAGGGTGCAAAACCCCACAACCAGCGCCGGGACAACGCCGCGGCCTGCTCACGGACAGGTGCAGTGGACACAGACCCTCCTCTTGATCGGGGTTTTGAGCATCCTATGGCCGCTGCGTTGCCGGAACCCGCTTCGCCACGGCGCGGCACCGGATTGAAACTAACCGGGTTCACACAAATTGCCCGGTGAGCGCAGGAATGAAAGAACTGGTACGGACGTTACCTATGAGGAGCCAGGACCGGGAATGGTCCTGGCGCTGCCAGCATCTTCGCCGATCGGAGCCGGATCATCCGGCTGTGTTAGCCGGCGCCGACAACCCGTGAAGAGGAAATTCTCCCCCTTGAGTACCGAAACCCGCCCTGTCCCGGCTCCCAGGCCGTCAGAGGACCCCAGGCCCAGCCCGGACCGCCTGGACGCACGCACCAAGACAGTGATCGGGCTGCTGCTCGTCTCGTCTTTTGTGGTGATCCTGAATGAAACCATCATGAGCGTGGCTCTGCCGCGGCTGATGACGGACCTGCAGATCACCGCCGCCACGGCCCAGTGGCTGACCACTGGCTTTATGCTGACCATGGCCGTGGTGATTCCGGCCACCGGTTATCTGCTGCAGCGCTTCACCATGCGGACCCTCTTCCTGGCCGCTATGTCCCTGTTCAGCACGGGTACCCTCCTGGCAGCCCTGGCGCCGGGCTTCGGTGTGCTTCTGGGTGGGAGGATCATCCAGGCCAGCGGAACGGCCATCATGATCCCGCTGCTGATGACCACCGTGCTGAACACCGTTCCGGTTCACCGGCGCGGCACCATCATGGGCACCATCTCGATTGTCATCGCGGTGGCACCGGCGATCGGCCCCACCGTCTCCGGCCTGATCCTCAGCGTGCTCGACTGGCGCTGGATGTTCTGGCTTGTCCTGCCCATTGCGCTGCTGGCACTGGGAATGGGGGCGCTGAAGGTCCAGAACCTGACGGAGACAAGACGTACCCCGTTCGATGTGCTCTCCATCCTGCTCTCTACGGTTGCCTTCGGCGGCCTGATCTTCGGGCTGAGCAGCATCGGTGAAGCCGCCGCGGGGGAGGCGCCCATGCCCGTCTGGATTCCGCTGGTACTTGGCGCCGTCTCCCTGGCGGCCTTCGTGGCCCGCCAGCTGGTCCTTCAGCGCAGCGACCGCGCCCTCATGGACCTGCGGACCTTCGCCAGCCGGCCCTTTGTTGTCGCGATTGTGATGGTGCTGATCAGCATGATGGCGCTGTTTGGCGCCCTGATTGTCCTTCCGCTCTACCTGCAGAACGTCCTTGGCCTCAGCGCACTCAACACCGGTCTGCTCCTGCTGCCGGGCGGCGTCGTGATGGCCATCCTGTCTCCGATCGTGGGCAGGCTCTATGACCGGATCGGCCCCCGGCCGCTGGTGATTCCGGGCGCCGTGGTGCTCACCTCCGCACTGTGGGGACTGACCATGCTGGACCAGAACACGCCGGTGGCCATGGTGATCGCCCTGCACTGCCTGCTCAACGCGGGCCTCGGGTTCATCTTCACGCCGCTGTTCACCTCGTCGCTGGGCTCACTGGACCGGTCGCTCTACTCCCACGGAAGCGCCATCCTCAACACCCTCCAGCAGCTGGCCGGGGGCGCCGGAACGGCCGTTTTCATCACCCTGATGACCACTGGCACCGCCCGGGCCCTCAGCGAAGGCGCGGACGCCATTGAGGCTGCAGCCGCCGGCGTGCACACAGCCTTCTTCTGGGGGGCAGTTGTCTCCCTGGGTGCGCTGGCTGTGTCCTTCCTGGTCCGCCGGCCCAGGAATGCCGCTCCTGCCGAAGCAGGCGCAATCCACTAAGTCCTGGTCAGGGTCCCAGGACCCGGTCCAGGTAGGCATTCGTGAAGACCCGGTCCGGGTCCAGCAGGCTGCGCAGCTCCTGGAACCCGGCCAGGCGTGGATAAAGTTCGGCCAGTCCGGCCGCACCGAGACTGTGTTCCTTGCCCCAGTGCGGCCGGCCGCCGTGAGCCAGCATCAGTGCTTCGACGGCGGTAAAGTACTCGGCCGGGTCCTCACGGTAGTAGCGGTGCACGGCAATGTAGGCCGTGTCCTGCCCGTAAGCGGTGGACAGCCACCGGTCATCGGCGGCTGCCCAGCGCACCTCCACCGGGAAGGACAGCCGCCAGCCGGGGTTGTCCTCCACGAGCCGGCGCAGGCCGGTGAACGCCGCCGGCAGCAGCTGCGCCGGAACCGCGTACTCCATCTCCCGAAAACGGACGGTGCGGGCCTGGGTGAACACCCGCGCCGAGTTCTCGGTGTACTCCCTGCCGCCCAGCGCCGCAGCCGCGACCCGGTTGACCGCAGGAATAATGGACGGTACGGCCGTGCCGGCAGCGCAGGTGGCCCGGAACACCGTATTCGAGAGCAGCGAATCATCAACCCAGCGGCGCAGCGGCGGAAGCGGCATCCGCGCGGCACCGGCAGGAAACCGGGTGTTCGTCTTGGTGGCGGCGCGGTCGGTGTACGGGAACCAGTAGAACTCGAAGTGGTCCGCCGCCTTCACCCGGTCCGCCAGTCCCGACAGGACAGCGTCCAGGGACTCGGAACGTTCCTCGGCACGGAGCAGGAACGCCGGTACGCACTGCAGGGTAACCTCTGCGATCACGCCGAGTGCCCCCAGCGCCAGTGCTGCGGCGGGCAGCAGCGGATCTCCGTCCGCCAAGGTGAGCCGCCCGCCGTCGGGCTGGATAATTACCAGTCCGGTCACCTGCGTGGAGAGCCCGCCGAACCCGGATCCGGTCCCGTGGGTGCCGGTGGAGATGGCGCCGGCGATCGACTGGCGGTCAATGTCGCCCAGGTTCGGCATCGCCAGGCCATACGGGGCCAGCAGCCGCGGAACCGCGTGCAGACGGGTGCCTGCCAGCAGGGTTACACGTCCGGTGGAAGGGTCGGCGCGGAGCAGTCCCTGCAGCCGGGATAGGTCCAGCAGCACATCCGGAGCTTCGGCAATCCCCGTGAACGAATGGCCCGCGCCTACAGCTTTGACCCGCAGCCCTGCCGCGGCCGCAGCCGCTACGGCACGCTGCAGCCCGGCGACCGACGCCGGAGCCTGGATCTGCTGCGGACGTACCCGGACGGTACGGGCCCAGTTCTGCCACCTTCCCCGTCCTGTCTTCCGGAGAGCAGGACCCGGAGCCCGGACGGCCTTCACAGGAACGCCTTTCCCTCGCCGCGGTACGTCGGCAGGACGGCTGCCACTTGCCCGTCCTGCACAACCTGGAACTCATTCACCCGCTCGGAGAGTTCCCCGGACTTGGCATGCCGCAGCCAGACCCGGTCACCGGGGTGCAGCCGGCTGGCACCGGCGCCGGCAAGCGGAGTCTGGACTTCGCCTGCTCCTTCCCGCTTCAGCAGCCGCAGGCCCCGCGGCCAGGCGATCTGCGGAACCCGGCTGGGGCCGGGAGACCCGGAGGCAATCCAGCCTCCGCCGAGCACCGTGGCGAATCCGGGCGCGGGCCGGCGGACCACGTCCAGTGCGACGGCGGCGGCCGGGGCGGGGGAGAAGGACCGGTAGCTGCCGAACAGGTGCCCGGCGAAGAGCCCGGACCCGGCAGTCACCTCCGTGACCGAGGGGTCTGCTGCAGTTGCCTCAATGGATCCGGTGCCGCCGCCGTTGACGAACTCAAGGTCGGCCACCTGTCCCAGCGCCTGCACAATACGGCTGCGCCGGTCGGTGAGCTCAGCCATGGACCGCCGCTGAATCAGCCGTATCAGCTGGTTGTGCACTGCTGCACCGGGGACGGCGTCTCCTACTCCGGCGACCTGCGCTTCGTACATCATCAGGCCAACGAGCCGGAACCCGGGGCGGGCGGCGACCCTCCGGCCCAGCTCCGCCGCTTGTTCCGGTGTGTGCAGCGGTGAGCGGCGGGTGCCAATAAAGCCCAGTACCCGCGTCCGCCAGGAAGCATCCGCATCGAGGCAGATCCGCAGCGCCGGGCGCCGCCCGGGCGGCACCAATGAGTCGATGAGGTCCAGCTGCTCCTCGCCGTCGACCATCAGCGTCACCCGGGAAGCCAGCAGCTCGTTCTCGGCGAGGCGGCGCAGCGCGGAACGGTCCGCCGCCGGATAGCCCACTACGACGTCGTCAAAGTCGCCGGCGAGCCACAGCGCCTCCGCCAGCGTGAAGGCGAGGATGCCCGAAAACCCCGGGACTTCCCGCAGCGCCTCCAGCACTCCACGTACCCTCAGGGACTTGCTGGCGATCCGCAGCGGCACACCTCCCGCCCGCCGCAGCAGGTCCCGGGCGTTGAAGCGCAGGGCATCGAGTTCCAGGACGGCGGCGGGCGCAGGTACGCCGGCGACCGCGTTGCCCAGCGAGGTCCAGTAAGATTCCGGGTCCAGCCACGGTTGGGCCCCGGACCCCCCGGACCCGCCGGACCCGCCGGTCAGGTTCAGCAGGGCCCTTGAGGGCGGGGCCTGCAGCCGGTCGGAGGAGGAGCCGGTATCTTTCATGCCTGGATACTAGCGGCGTGCACGGGGTTTAACGCCCAGGCGCATCCCCAAGATAGGCAAGCAATGCTGTGCGGACGAATGCCGCGCCGTCGGCCCCGCCGTAGTTGGCGGCAAACCGGGGGTCGGCCACATACATTTCCGCCAGGGAACGGACGTAGCCTTCCAGCTGGTCTTCGCCCGTCGGCGCCCCGGGCACGCCCTTCAGCCACGCAATGTGCCGTTCGGCCAGCCCCCGCGCCACCGGACCGGTGGGGTCCGTCTCCTGCGCTGCGGCTTCGGACCACGCCCGGCCCAGCTCGTCCGTCTTTTCCTGCCAGGCGGTGCGCTCGCCGTCGTCCATGTTCCGCCACCATTCATCCGAGCGTGCGTAGGCTTCCTTGCCCCATCTGCTTTCAACCTCGTCCTTGTACTGGCTGTGGTCGAATCCGTCGAAGGTTTCCTCGGGCATGATCTGCTGTCCTTTCTCCAAAGCTGTGATGGTCTTCCGTACCGAGGCGGCCTGCCGCAGCAAGCGGTCATGCTCCTTTTCCAGCCACACCAGGTGGCTGCGGAGCGCCTCGGCTGGATCCTCGCGGCGCTCCAGGACGCCGGCGATCTCCGGCAGGCCGAGCCCCAGCTCACGCAGCAGCAGGATGCGCTGCAGGCGTACCAGGGAGTCCCGGCCGTAGTACCGGTAGCCGTTGCTGCCGGTACGGGCCGGCGGCAGGAGCCCGATCGCGTCATAATGCCGAAGCGTCCGGCTGGTTATTCCGGCCTGGCGTGCCACGTCCTGGACGGAGAACTCCCGGGCCGGTTCCGGGCTGTTCGCGGAACTCATACTGCAACGCTAAAGGTTGACGCTGCGTCAATGTCAAACGGTTCAGGTGCTGAACTGGCCCGCCAGGTCCCGAAGCTGGCCGGTAGCCGCCAGGGCCTCGGCGGTTCGGAGCAGCCCGTCGATGTTCTCCGGGCTGGCATCATCGAGTGCATGGTCGACGCCGGGAAGCAGCGGCGTCTGCAGCCGCACATACCGCTCGCCCAGAGCGAGGCTTAGCAGCCTGCGGGTAAGGCGGCCGGGGGCTCCGTACAGCGACTCGATGACCGGTTCCAGGGCGGCGAGCTGCTGAGGGTGGGCCAGCTGGGAAACGGAATTGGATTCAAGGGACTCTCCGCCGTTCTGCAGGCCGGTGCCCATGGACACCAGCAGGATGTCCTCTCCCTGCCGGGCCGTGCGCTGCTGCACCACGGCGATGCTGAACCCGACGAAAGCGGGGTCGTTGGCCGCCAGTCCGCCGTCCACCAGCAGCCGTTCGACGCCGTCCGGTCCGGTATAAGGGACGGGGTCAAAGTAGGTGGGGGCCGACGACGTCGCCAGTGCCGCGAGCTGCATTGGTGCGTCCCCGAGCGGGTCCTGTCCAAGGCCACCGCCGCTGAAGAGCAGGCCGGCGAAGTTCCGGATGTCCACCGTAACCACGGCCACCGGTTTCAGCGCTGCGGAAAGCGGCCGGTCCCCGAAGAAGTCGTTCAGGTATCCGCGCAGCGGCTCGGACGAGTAGCGGGCCAGCGAGCCCGGGGCAGAACCGGCATCGTGTGCCGGACCGTTTCCGGAGAAGATCTCTGCTCCGTGATCCACGTAGAGGCTGCGCAGTTCTGCCGCGCTGTGCGGTTTTCCGTTCTCTGCCGGACTAGTCAGTCCCAGGGCAAGGATGCCGCCGGTTGAGGTGCCGACCACCACGTCGAAGAGTTCGGAGACAGGTTTTCCGGTGTGTTCCTCAAGGGCCATAAGCCAGGTTGCGGGGAGTATGCCGCGGATGCCTCCGCCGTCGATGGTCAGGACTCGGATCATTGCAGCTCCCGGATTCTGGGCTTGCGTGCTGGTGCGTGGGAGCCATGTTTCCTGCTTCCTCCGGCGGGGGTCAACGGCACGGGCCCGATGCGTTCGGCCAGGGGAAGAACCTGAATGTTACGGACCGGTCACAGCGTGTTACCAGTAATCTGGGTTACGCTTGCCACATCCACAGGGCAATTGCTCTACTTCGCGGCTGGGAAGTCGAAGAGACTCTCAGAAGGCGCTTATGAGCATTGCTGCACAACCACGTACCACCAGGAACCGCGAGAACGCTGTCACCAGCAGCTATTCAGCCCTGCTGAAGATCATCCGCGACGAAGGGCTGCTCAAGCGGCGCCGTGCCTTTTACATCACCACCTTCGTGTTCCTCTGTGCCGGCCTCATCGCTGCCGGCACCGGCTTCTTCCTCATCGGGGAAAGCTGGTTCCAGCTGCTGATTGCCGCAGCACTTGGCATCCTGTTCACGCAGCTTGCCTTTATTTCCCATGAAGCTTCCCACCGCCAGGTATTTGAGTCCGGCCCCGCGAACGACCGCGCCGGACGCTTCCTCGCCAACGCCGTCGTAGGTATCAGCTACCAGTGGTGGATGAACAAGCACAGCAGGCACCATGCCAACCCGAATACCGTGGGCAAGGACCCGGACATCGAGATGGACACTATTTCCTTCCAGGTGGAACAGGCCGAGACCCGCAAGGGCATTATGGCCTGGATGACCCGCCGCCAGGGGTGGCTGTTCTTCCCGCTGCTGCTGCTTGAAGGCATCAACCTGCACGCCACGTCCATCAAGCACCTGTTCTCCAAGAACAAGGTCAAGGGACGCTACACCGAAATCATCATGGTCTTCCTGCGCCTAGGCCTCTACGTGGCGGCAGTGTTCTACTTCCTGCCGGTCGGCATGGCGTTCGCCTTCCTCGGCGTCCAGCTGGGTGTGTTCGGCGTCTACATGGGCGCCTCGTTCGCTCCGAACCACAAGGGCATGCCGCTGATCCCGCGCGATTCCCGCGTCGACTTCCTCAGCCGCCAGGTTCTCACCTCACGTAACATCACCGGCCGCGGCATGAACACGTTCATGGGCGGACTGAACTACCAGGTGGAGCACCATCTGTTCCCGAGCATGCCGCGCCCGCACCTGGCCCGCGCTTCGGAAATCGTCAAGGAGCACTGCGCCAAGCACAAGATCCCGTACACGGAGGCAACGCTCGTTGAGTCCTACGGCATTGTGGTCAAGTACCTGAACCGCGTCGGCCTCTCCGCCCGGGATCCGTTCGACTGCCCGGTGCGGTCCCAGTACCGGTAGACCGCCTCAGCACAGGTAGAACTGTGCGCCGGTAATCAGCTAAGAGACAATGGACGGCTCCCGAACCGGGAGCCGTCCATTGTTTCGCCGTTTTGCCGCCGGACCTGCAGCAGCCGTCCCGCCTGGGACCGGGGCTGAGTGTGCAGCACCGAATATCAAGTGTCCTGTGTGTCTGCAAGACTGGGGGCATGCCATCAACATCTGTACCCGGACTGCCCGCCGTGAAACGGACCAAGGACCAGGCGATGCACATCGGAGCCAGGCTCGAGGACCGGATCCACGGGTACCGCATGAACGCCGCCCGCAAACGCGGCGGCGTGCAGACGGTGCTCTCCTTCACGGGCTACGGTTCCACTTCCTGGGTGCGGGTGCTGGGCCGCGTGGTGCTGGCCAAACCGGGTAAGCTGTCGGCGCGCAGCGGCGGTTCAGCACAGGCGTTGCGGGACGGTGTGCGCGGCTGGCGCAACTTCATCAGCCCGCCCGTCAACGACGCCGTCGTCCGCATTGAGGTCGGCGAGGAGAAGCACCTGGTAACTGCCGACCGCGGGGGAGTGATCGACGTCGTGCTTCCAGCCTCGCTGGCACCGGGCTGGCAGAGCGTAACCCTCCGCCCGGAAGCGGAACCCGACGCCGCCCCCGTAGCGTCGCCGGTCTACATCGTTGACCCGGCGGCTAAAACCGGTGTCATCTCCGATATTGACGACACCATTATGGTCACGGCCCTGCCGCGTCCCCTGCTGGCAGCCTGGAACACCTTTGTGCTTGATGAGCATGCCCGCACGCCCACTCCGGGCATGGCAGTGCTGATGGACCGGCTCGTGCGGCAAAACGAGGGTGCTCCGGTTTTCTACCTCTCCACCGGTGCCTGGAACGTAGCTCCGACGCTTACCCGTTTTATTACCCGCAACCTGTACCCGGCCGGTCCGCTGCTGCTCACCGACTGGGGTCCCACCCGTGACCGCTGGTTCCGCAGCGGCCCCGAGCACAAGCGCACACAGCTCGAACGGCTGGCAAAGGAGTTTCCGGATGTGAGCTGGCTGCTGATCGGGGACAACGGGCAGCACGACGAAGCCATCTACGCCGAGTTCAGCCGCACCCATCCGGCCAACGTCCGGGCCGTAGCGATCCGCGAGCTGTCCCCGAGCGAGGCGGTGCTGGCCGGCGGCCGTTCCTCCGGGCCGGGCGCCCCGCCGCGGGACATTCCCTGGATCTACGCTCCTGACGGTGCGGGCATGTCCCGGCAGCTGATGGAAAAGGGACTGCTGCCCGACGCCGGCTAGGGCTGGTCTTCCTCGGTGCGGATCGTCCGCATGATCCGCCGCAGGCTCATCGCAAGGGATGCGGTGGCATCCATAGGGGTATCCGGGGACGCCTGGCCGTTCATGGTGGTGACAAGATCCTGGACCGCGTTGACGGCCTCGGTGTATTCCTCGGTGTCCGCATCCCATGTTTCCACCGCTTCGGCGGAGGCGAGCATGGCTCGTTCCAGGGCATCGGCCACCGTTCCAGGAACCGGAGTCTCCTCCGGCGAGGTCCAGATTGCAGTGGCCAGGACCTCCGTCATGTCCTCCACGTAGAGCGTGACGCGTTCCATGGCCCGAAGGGCACGGAAATCCGCATTGACGTCGTGCTGATGGCGTCTGCGGCGCAGGTTGCCATACCGGCTGGAGTCCGCCAGCTGCACAGCTTCGCGGACCTCGCGGCTGAAGGAAATGAGCTCAGTGCGACGGTTGGACCAGTCCTCATGCTCCGGCGGCCAGGACTCGCCCACCGCCATCCCCATCTCCCGCAGCTGGCGCGCCAGGGTCAGGCGCAGCGACGCGAGGCCGTCCACGGCGCCGTTGAGGTGCAGAGGGGGATACAGGACGGTGTTCACGGTCAGGCCGACCAGCACCCCAACGCACATTTGCACTGCATAGCCGTAGGAATAGCCATCGGCATCGTCCCCGCCCAGCACCAGGACGAAGAGCGCGGCCATAGGCAGGTAGTCCCGTCCGGCGCCCAGCCGGGGAATACCGGCCAGCAGCACGCCCAGACCAACGATCAGTGCGATGGTCCAGACGGTGGGCCCGCCAAAGAGCAGTGCAATCAGGGCCAGCCCGATTCCAATGACCAGTCCGATCAGGGTCTGGACGCCGGCGCGGGCTGATCCGGCCACTGTGGGGTACATGCTGACCAGTGCCCCCAGCGGCGCGTAGTAGGGATACTGCGAGGCAACGCCGGGTACCAGCGGGGCAATGCTCCAGGCGATTCCCACGGCTACTGCGGCTTTCACAGCCAGCTGGAACCGGGTGTAGCGCAGCATCCCGGTCAGCCGGTTGGACACAGTCGCCAGCGAGGGTTTGGGCAGGGACTTGCCTCGGAGAGCCATGCCGCAAGTATGCCTGCTGGCCCGTGGGAGCGTCGATTTATGCGGCCTGGCCCACTATTGGGGAACCGACGGCCCTAGTTTCGTGACGTGAGCGGCGGGCCGGGGGAGGGAGAGATGCTGATGCCCTGAAGCACATCGGCCAGCCGGTCCAGGAAGACCCGGGTGCGCGGGCCCTGCCGGTCGTTGATGACCAGCGCGAAGATGGAGCGGGCCAGCCGGATCTCCGGGACATCAAGGACTACGACGCCGCGGCTGTGGTTCAGCATGGCAAGTTCGGGAACCAGCGCAGCCCCGATGCCTGCCGCAGCCATCTGAAGGCTCGCGTTGAAATCGTCGCAGTACGCGGCGACCCTCGGGTGGAGGCTGCAGCTGGCAAACAGCCTTTCGATGACGAGCGCGTCCGGGGTGCCTGGGTGGTGCATGATCCACGGCATGTCCGAGAGCTGTTCAGCGGTGACCTTGGCTCCGGCGCGGATGCCCCACTGTTCGGGCAGCACCACACGGAAGTTGTCATCCCCGAGCCACTGCCGGCTCACTGTTGCCGGCCATGCCAGCCCGCCCTGTCCAACCTGGAACACCAGGGCCACATCCAGTTCCCCGCCGCCGCGGAGCCCCTGGATGGTCTGCCCGGGTTCGGCCACGAAGATCTTCAGGTCGATCCCCAGGTCCTTCCAGTCCGGGGAACCAACCAGCCGGGGGAGGGCGAACGTGGCAAGGCTGGGGAAGATGCCTAGGCGCAGTTCGTGGCCGGTCCCGGCTTCGGCGCGGGCTGCGGCGGCCAGCAGGGCGTCCATGTCGGTGAGGACCTTGGCAGCATGGCGGGACATCACCACGGCGGCCTCCGTAGGGACTGCTGCGCGCGCCGACCGCTCGAAGAGAGTGGTTCCGGTTTCCCGTTCAAGTGCCGACATCTGCTGTGAGACGGCGGAGGCGGTGTAGCCCAGGTGCAGTGCCGCGGCAGCAAAGGAACCGGAGCGCATAACCTCGAGCAGGGTTTTCAGGTGGATCGGATTAACCATGGCTCTTCCTTGCCACCTTCCTCCCCCTCTGTGGTGCCCTGAATCGACGTCGACCACAATATCTAGTGGTAGCAGGCACTACGCGCGACACGCCCAATGGGGACGACACGCGATCATTCATTTAGCCTCACAGCCTGTGCACCCGGTCTCCACAGGCTGTGGAGAAGTGCCGGGCGGCCTGCGGAAATCCACGTAAATCCACGGCCTTGCCTGTGCAGAAACTGTGGACGACGGACGTGTCGAATGACATACTTGTAATACATCATCTTGGGGTAGGGCCTCGGCTGCCGCACTAGATGTTGTGGCTGGATGTAGTATCAATGGACAGACTTCGCATCATCTAGGGGAGACCACCATGACCGTTACGGTTTACACCAAGCCTTCGTGCGTTCAGTGCAACGCCACCTACCGCGCCCTCGATAAGAAGGGCATCGCCTACCAGAGCGTGGACATGTCCCAGGATCCGGAAGCCCTGGAGCGCGTTCGTGCGCTGGGATACATGCAGGCTCCCGTTGTCATCACCGAGCAGGACTCCTGGTCCGGCTTCCGCCCGGACAAGATCGAGGAACTGGCACAGGCCAGTGTCACCTCCGTCGCCTAGGCTGAAATAAGCCTCACCGGTTTGTCCGGGTTCGCCCAGGACAAACCACCAGCACGACCAGCAAGACTTCGCAGTAACCAGCGCAGCAAACCAAGAAGCAGCCAGAACCGTTGTCAAAGAAGCAGGACGCAATGACATTGGGAACCGTGATTCCGGGAGCCGGGGCCGCCGCAGGCCCCGGCGCACTGCACCTCCCGGCAAACCCGGAACCCGGTGAAAACTCGCCGGAACCCAACCCGGTCACCGAGGCGGATCTGGTGTACTTCACCTCGGCGTCGGGCTACACCGGACGGTTCGCCGCGAAACTGGACCGCCCCTCCGCACGGATTCCCCTGCTGACTTCAGCACCAACTCTCCTCGCACGGCGGCCGTACGTGCTGCTGCTGCCCACCTATGGTGGAACGGCAGCCCAGCCGGGAGCCGCCGCCAAGGGCGCGGTACCCAAGCAGGTCATCAAATTTCTGAACGTCGAGGCAAACCGGGCACTGATCCGGGGCGTCATCGGCGCAGGCAACACAAACTTCGGTGAAAACTACTGCCTGGCCGCGGACATTATTTCCGCCAAGTGCCGGGTTCCCGTTTTGTACCGATTTGAACTCATGGGCACGTCCGAGGACGCTGCCAAGGTAAACCAAGGATTGGAAGAGTTTTGGACACATCAGTCGCAGAAGCCGGCATGACGGACTCCAAGGAGCTGCCGGAAGCCTATAAGGGCCTGGGCTATCACGAGCTCAATGCCATGCTGAACCTCTACGGCAAGAACGGTGAGATCCAGTTCGATGCCGACCGTGCGGCTGCACGCCAGTACTTCCTTCAGCACGTCAACAACAACACCGTGTTCTTCCACGACCTGGAAGAGAAGCTGGAATACCTGGTCAAGAACGAGTACTACGAGCGGGAAACCCTCGACCAGTACTCCATGAACTTCATCCGTGAGCTGTACCAGCGCGCGTACAAGAAGAAGTTCCGCTTCGAGACCTTCCTTGGCGCCTTCAAGTTCTACACCTCCTACACGCTGAAGACCTTCGACGGCAAGCGTTACCTGGAGCGATACGAGGACCGTGTGTGCATGGTTGCCCTGCACCTGGCCCGCGGCAACGAGCAGCTGGCCGAGCAGATGGTAGACGAAATCATCGAGGGCCGCTTCCAGCCGGCGACCCCCACCTTCCTGAACGCCGGCAAGAAGCAGCGCGGTGAGCTGGTTTCCTGCTTCCTGCTTCGCATCGAAGACAACATGGAGTCGATCGGCCGTTCCATCAACTCCGCGCTGCAGCTCTCCAAGCGCGGCGGCGGCGTCGCCTTCGCGCTGACCAACATCCGCGAGGTCGGTGCCCCGATCAAGCAGATCGAGAACCAGTCCTCGGGCGTCATCCCCGTGATGAAGCTTCTTGAAGATTCCTTCTCCTACGCCAACCAGCTCGGTGCCCGCCAGGGTGCAGGTGCCGTGTACCTGCACGCCCACCACCCGGACATCAACCGGTTCCTGGACACCAAGCGCGAGAACGCGGACGAAAAGATCCGCATCAAGACCCTCTCCCTCGGCGTCGTCATTCCGGACATCACGTTCGAGCTGGCCAAGCGCGACGAGGACATGTACCTGTTCTCCCCGTACGACGTCGAAAAGGTCTACGGCATGCCGTTCTCCGACGTCTCGGTCACCGAGAAGTACTACGAGATGGTCGATGATTCCCGGATCAAGAAGACCAAGATCAAGGCCCGCGAGTTCTTCCAGACCCTCGCCGAGATCCAGTTCGAATCCGGCTACCCGTACATCATGTTCGAAGACACGGTGAACCGGGAAAACCCGATCGACGGCAAGATCATCATGTCCAACCTGTGCTCGGAGATCCTCCAGGTTTCCCAGCCCACCACGTACAACGATGACCTCTCCTACGACCAGACCGGCAAGGACATCTCCTGCAACCTGGGCTCGCTGAACATTGCGAAGACCATGGATTCCCCGGACTTCGGCCGCACCATCGAAACCGCTATCCGTGCCCTGACCGCTGTCTCGGACATGAGCCACATCGGCTCCGTTCCGTCCATCGCCAAGGGCAACGACCAGTCCCACGCGATTGGCCTTGGCCAGATGAACCTGCACGGTTACCTGGCCCGGGAGCGGGTCCACTACGGTTCCGAAGAAGGCATCGACTTCACGAACATCTACTTCTACACGGTCGTTTACCACGCCGTTCGTGCCTCGAACCTGCTGGCTATTGAAACCGGCCGTACGTTCGCCGGCTTCGAGAAGTCCAAGTACGCCTCGGGCGAGTTCTTCGAGAAGTACGTGAACGGTGAATGGGTTCCGCAGACCGAGCGTGTGCGGGAACTGTTCGAGAACGTGCACATCCCCACCCAGGCCGACTGGGCTGCGCTGCGTGCCTCCGTCATGGAGCACGGCATCTACAACCAGAACCTGCAGGCCGTACCGCCGACCGGCTCGATCTCCTACATCAACAACTCCACCTCCTCCATTCACCCGGTGGCGTCGAAGATCGAGATCCGCAAGGAAGGCAAGCTGGGGCGCGTCTACTACCCGGCTCCGTACCTGACCAACGACAACCTGGAGTACTACCAGGATGCGTATGAAATCGGCTACGAGAAGATCATCGACACCTACGCCGCGGCCACGCAGCACGTGGACCAGGGCCTGTCCCTGACGCTGTTCTTCAAGGACACCGCCACCACGCGTGACATCAACAAGGCGCAGATCTACGCATGGCGCAAGGGCATCAAGACCATCTACTACATCCGCCTGCGCCAGCTCGCCCTGGAAGGCACCGAAGTTGAGGGCTGCGTCAGCTGCATGCTGTAGCCGCCGTCCATCTTCAACTTCTTCAAGACAAGGAAAACAATGACCGAGAAGCTTAAGCTGATCGACCACGTGCAGGCGATCAACTGGAACCGCATCCAGGACGATAAGGACGTAGAAGTCTGGAACCGCCTGGTGAACAACTTCTGGCTGCCTGAGAAGGTGCCCCTGTCCAACGACGTCCAGTCGTGGAACACGCTGACCCCGGAAGAGCAGCAGCTGACCATGCGCGTGTTCACCGGCCTGACCCTGCTGGACACCGTGCAGGCCACGGTCGGCGCCGTCTCGCTAATCCCCGATGCGCTTACCCCGCACGAGGAAGCGGTCTACACGAACATCGCGTTCATGGAGTCCGTCCACGCAAAGAGCTACTCGTCGATCTTCTCCACGCTGTGCTCCACCAAGGAGATCGAAGAGGCCTTCCGGTGGTCCACGGAGAACGAGAACCTCCAGAAGAAGGCGCACATCGTCACGGATTACTACCGCGGCGATGATCCCCTGAAGCGCAAGGTGGCCTCCACCCTGCTGGAGTCCTTCCTCTTCTACTCCGGCTTCTACCTGCCGATGTACTGGTCCTCCCGGGCCAAGCTGACAAACACTGCCGACCTGATCCGCCTGATCATCCGTGATGAGGCTGTGCACGGCTACTACATCGGCTACAAGTTCCAGCGTGGCCTGGAGACTGTTTCCGAAGAGCGCCGCCAGGAGCTGAAGGACTACACGTACGAACTGCTGTATGAGCTGTACGAGAACGAAGTCCAGTACACGCACGACCTGTACGACGGCGTCGGGCTGGCTGAGGACGTCAAGAAGTTCCTGCACTACAACGCCAACAAGGCCCTGATGAACCTGGGCTACGAGGCCATGTTCCCGTCCACCCTGACGGACGTGAATCCGGCCATCCTTTCGGCGCTGTCCCCGAATGCGGATGAGAACCACGACTTCTTCTCCGGCTCGGGCTCTTCCTACGTGATCGGCAAGGCCGTGAACACTGAAGACGAGGACTGGGACTTCTAGTTTCCCGAGAAGCTTCTTTCACAGGGACGCCGCAGCGGGCTTCGCAGCCTGCTGCGGCGTAGCTGTTTAACGAAGCGCTGCTGTGGTTAGTCCGGTGTATCCAGCGCACATGGGTAGTTCTGCCCATGCGCCACCCTTGACCGGTCCGAGCCCTTTCGTTTGGATGGGGCCTTGTCAACGGCCAGGCTGTACCCAGGGGGATCATGAAGTTCGACATGCACCAGACCCCCGGCCCGCCGCCGTCCGCGGGAGGCGAGGGGAACTTCGATGTCACCCCGTCAGTCATCGGCTCGGTACTCTCCGACGTGGCCCGCCAGTCCGAGACAAACGAGACCATGGCAAGGGCCCTGGAAACCGCCGCCGCGAACATAGCCTCCGCGGCCCAGGCCTGGCCGGTCGCCGAACAGCTGTCCGGACTGAACACCTATGTGCTCCAGCGAAGCATGCTCATCATCGAGACCCGGATGCGGAACAACATCACCGCGGTCACCGACGTCGTAAACATCCTTCTCACCGCCGACCAGGAGATGAGCGGCACCGCCCGGACCAGCAGTGCACAGGCAGCGCAGGCCGCCATCATGGATGACCCGCTGGCAAACCCCCCAACGCCCCGACACGGGCCGGCCCCGGGTTGTGGATCCAGTGATCGCCCAGTGCGGTGACGGGTCCGCAGCCATTGACCTCGTCAGTTTTGAATCCCAGTTCCCGGACACGGACGGCGTCCGCGAACACACTGTCACCCTGCTCTACGCTGCCCGCACCGTCCAGGAAGCCACCGCTGAGAGCACCACGACCTGGTCGGCCCTGCAAAACCCCGGCGTGTATACGGCTCCCGGCCAGGAGAACGTGTACAGCGCCATGGTCCCGGTCACGAACGCCGCCAATGCGCTGCTCGAGGACGTCGAGACAGCCGCAGCCGCCCTGCGCCGGTACGCCGACGAGGCAGCCGAGATCAAGACCCGGTACCTGACCACGGTGAAGCCGGAGGCGCAGGCCTTCATGGCCGAAACCGCCGGTGACCCGGAATGGAACACCGACCGGGCCATGACGGACAAGCAGGACCGGATCCTCGGGTCCCTGACAGCCCTGACCATGGAGCTGGAGGAGACCCAGCGCCGGTGCGCAAACGCCCTCGGAGGGATCTGGGGAGGGGCAACCTATGGTGCCGCTGATGAGACAGGACGTGCCGGGGCAGGGGAGAGGGCCTTCGGGCTGACCGGCGGTGCGTACGAGGCCATGGGCGAGGCGAACCTGCTCAGCTGGGGCAACAACGCCGAATGGAACTACACGGGTTTCAAACAGGGCTCCATCCCGCAGGGCATGATGTTCGGCTTCATGGACGGCGCCAGGGATACGGTCGAGTTCGCCGGGTCGCTGCTGTTCATCCGCGGAGCCGAGAAAGGCCAGGAAGCGTGGGCCGGGCTGGGGGACCTGGTGGTCACCATGGGATTTGCCACCCATTTCGGGCCCCTGGGCGATACAGCGCGCGCCAAACTCTGGGACATGGGCGGCGACGCGATCGGCCTGGACATGTGGGAGACCGATCCTGCCCGCGCCGGCGGCCGCAACATCTTCGACATCGCCACGATCCTCATTCCCGGCGGGCTCGCCGCCAAAGCCCTCAAGGTCGGTGACCTGGGTTCGGTCCGGCCACACGCCCCAGGCCACGCACCGCACCGCCCAGCACCCTCAGCGCAGAATTCTGGTAGACGGCCCGCAGGCATTTTCGCGGGACTGCAGCCGTCGTTCGCGGGCATCCCCGATACGTGGCTGGCTGACTCGAGTACCTCCGTCTGGCGCAGCGAAGCAGTGGACCCCAACAGCCGCGGCAGTTCAGGAGGCACTGGCAGCAGCTCCGGAACTCCGGCAGCAGATGGTCCGCCCCGTTACGGAGTCCGGATGCCTAACCTCAACGATCCGCGGCCCGGATATGTCGGCCGGGCGCCGGACATGCAGCCCCAACTGGGGGAGACCGGCATCGGCGGCGGCTCCTGGAACTACACCACCGCACAAGATCACGGAGGACCGTACCAGCAGTTCATCACCGGCGTTGATCCCGTGGACGGCAAATGGCTCGAGTACATGTTCCCGGTCGAGAAGACGACACCGAATTCGAAGGGCGAAGTCAGCTTCGACGGATACATCCCCGATCCAGGTCCGCCGCCGCTGCACCGTTTTCAGGAGTCCAAGGGCTACTACGCCTGGATGGCCAATATCGGGGGGCGTTTCGAGAAGCAGCTGAATGCCTGGTTCGAAGGCCAATTCGCCAGGCAAGTCAGAGCGCTCGAAGACATACCCAACGCTCGGCTGGAATGGAACTTTGACGACAAAACAGTTGCCGACGCGTTCCGGAAACGGGTCATGCAGGACGCCGACGCCTACGAAATGCTCGAGTCGGGACGTCTGACCATCAACTGGGTCCCCATGCCAAAAGACAGGTAGGTTGAACTCCGTGAAGACAGTCAGGGAAATGCTCGGCCAGCACAGCGAGGACACTTTCGTGGGTCTTGGCTGGAACGGCCGTGAAGAGACTCAGCTCGAAGCAGCCACACGCCTTGTTGCCAGCATGGTGCTGCTCTCTGAGCTCACCGGGCTGCAGTGGTGGCGGGATACAGAGCCGCTGGAGAGCCGCTCAGCACATTTTGCGACAGTACCCCCGGACGTAAACGCAGTCGCCGACCTCCTCCGAGAGGAAGTCCGGTTGGACTGGGGCGAGACTGCATCATCGTTTTCCGCCATCCTGAGTGCGACTGACCCGGCAGAAGGGGAACCGGCCTTGGCCCAACTTCACGCGTCGGTGGGATCTCCGGTCGACAAATGGAACAAGGTACAGATCTCACTCTCGGAAGACTTCCCTATGGGTTCTCCTGCGCAGGCCACAAGATGGTTCGCGGAGCTGGTCCGGATCTGGCAGCCTGATTTCGCCAGACTGACGAACATCGCGGTGCTGGAGAACAGGGTCTTCACCCGGGCTTCCTATATTTCGTGGACCTCAAGCAATGCTTACGCTGAGCCGGAAACCCGGATGGATGTGCGGTTCCCGTTTGGAGACGGCACTCTTAGCGTGGCGCGGGGATGGACGGTTGAAGGGGTCACCGCGCTCGACCGGGAACTCGAATCCGCCGGCGCCCCGAGGCTGTCCAAACGCCCGAAGAAGCAGGACGTTCCGCAGTTTCCGGACGCGCTTCCCGCAGGTTTGGCAGCCCTGGACCGTGAGGTGGAGCTGGCACCGCAGGGCGCCTGAGCGGTAGTTAGGGGCAGCCGGCGAACCTATGCACATTCGCTCCTCCTGCCGAGGCCGGGGAGTAGGGGCTGACGCTATCCTCGGGGCATGACGGACAGCCCGGGATCAACTGGGTCCCCATGCCGAACAACGGGTAGGTTGAGCGCTGTGAGGACCGTGAAGGATGTTTTTGGAGACGCGTGCGAAGACACGTACGCGAACCTCAACTGGGCCGGACGCGAGGAAAGCCTCGAATCCTCTGCCCGGCGACTCGCCGCGTCCATGTCCCTTCTGTCCGGCCTCACAGGACTGCAGTGGTACCGCGACGCTGAAGACCTGCAGAGCCGAACCTCAAACTTTGTGCCTGTCCCGGCTGACCCGGCCGTCCTCGTCGGAATTCTCCGGACGCAGCTCTTCACCAACTGGGGAGACACAGCTGCCACCTTCCGGTTCCTCCTGAGCCGTGACACGCCTTCCCTGGGCAACGCGGAGGCGGCGGCTCTGTCCGGTTCCGTGGGATCAGCAGCAGACAGCTGGAACCAGATACAGCTGGAGCTTGCAGATGATTTCCCCCTCGGCGGCCCCGTTGAGACAGCTGCCCTGTTCGCTGAGCTGGTCCGCGTCTGGCAGCCTGACCATGCCAGGCTGAGCAATTCCGCAGCTCAGAAAGAGCTCGTGATGACCCGGGCGGCATACCTGTCCTGGACGTCGAACAAGGCCTATGCGGAACCGGTGAGCGACCTCGAAGTCAGTGTCCCGTTCGGGGACGGGAGCCTTCGCGCGGCAAGGGTATGGACTCCTGGACATGTCGTCGCCCTGAATGCCGAGCTGGCAGCGGCAGGTGCACCAAGCTTCAGCAAGCGCCCAGCACAGCAGGATCCGCCGCAGTTCCCGTCTGATACCCCCGATTTGGCCAGGGTGTTATCCACAGTCGCTGTTCCTGCCGCGGCGGGGGAGTAGTAGCCGGCGGATTCCTTACCGCAAGGTCCATGGCCATATCCGCGGAAGGGTCATGCAATAGCCCGAGCTCTTCGGCTGACGACTCGTGGTCCATGATCAGCCAGCCCAACAGGCTGCCCGTGCCGAAAGACGGGTAGGTTGAACTTCGTGAAGACTGTTAAGGAAATCTTCGGAGCCGAGAGCCGGGCCGCCATTAGCCTCGGCTGGAACGGCCGCGAGGAGGGCTGCGAATCCTCGTCTGCCCGTCTGTCCGCGGCTCTGGTACTCCTGTCAGAAAAAACAGGGATGAGCTGGTACCGCGACACCGAAGACCTGATGAGCAGAAAAGCGACCTTTGTGGTCGTGCCGACCAGCCCGGATGTCCTTGCCGATCTCCTCCAGGAGAACCGCGACCTGGAATGGGGTGAAACGGCAACGTCCTTCACTGCGTTTCTGAGCTCCGGGCCGGAAGGTGACGACTTGCCGGCGGCAGCCCGGATCCACATTACATGTGGCTCACCGTTGGACCGCTGGAACAAGATTCACATGGCCTTGGACGATGTCTTCCCCCTCGGCTCCGTTTCCGACTCAGCGGCCATGTTCGCTGAAGTCGTTCGCATCTGGCAGCCCGACTACGCCCGGCTCAGTACCTCGGAAGTAAATTCAACGCTGCCGCTGACCAGGGCCTCCTACATTTCCTGGACCTCTGCCAAGGCCTACACCGAGCCGGAGATCGACGGGGAAGTCGCTTTCCCCTTTGGAGACGGCACACTGAGGGTCGCTCGGGAATGGACGGTGGAAAGCATCGTCGTACTCAACAGGGAACTGACGGAAGCAGGCGCGCCGAAACTGTCCAAGCGCCCCAAGAAACAGGACACTCCTCGGTTCCCGGACGGTCTTCCCGCGGGTTTGGAAGCCCTGGACCGTGAGGTGGAGCTGGCACCGCAGGGCAGCTGACCCCAGTGCGATGAACCGGGTGAAGCTCCTAATCCCTCGGAGGTTTCCGCCGCTGCTGCTTTGTGTCTGACCGCTGTTTTTTTGCATCGAGGCGCCGGAAGTTGGAGCCGCGGGTGGGTTTGGTCCGGCGGCGCGAGGCAGGCCCTGGTGCCAGTGCCTCAGCCACCAGCTCGGTAAGTTTGGCCAGGGCGATTTCCCGGTTACGCAGCTGGGAGCGCTGTTCGGAAGCAGTCACGACCAGTGCACCACCAATCAGACGGCTCTTTAGCCGCTGCAGCAGCCGCGCGCGCTGGTCATCGGACAGCGCCGCTGAGCCGGCGACGTTCCAGGACAAGGCGACGCGGCTGTCCGTTGTGTTCACGTGCTGGCCGCCCGGTCCGGATGAACGGGAGAAGCGCCACACGAGTTCCGCTGCGGGGATCGTCAGTGCAGGCGATACCGGTAAGTCCATGGATCCAGCCTTGCATGAAAGCGCTGAGGCCGCTTCGCTGCGGAGTCACAGATGACATCGAATAAACACGCTTTTCAGACGCCGCACTAGTGTGAGGGAAAAGAAGGTTCCCATCATCTGGAAAGCGAATTGAGCGGTGAATATCGGTATGGAGGAATTCGACACAATTGTCGTGGGCGCCGGAGTGTCGGGCCTCAGCGCTGCCCGGACGCTCGCGGCCAAGGGCCAGCGGGTCGTGGTGCTCGAGGCGCGGGACCGCATTGGCGGCCGGCTGCATACCGAACGCCTCGACGGCCGGATCACGGACCTCGGAGCCTCCTGGATCCACGGGATCGACGGCGGGCCGCTGCACGCACTCACGTGCACCTTCGGCATGGCCGACGCCGAGTTCACGGTCGGCAGCTACCAGCCCGGCGGCCGGCCCATCGCCTACTACAGGCCTGACGGCGCCCGGCTCTCCGACAGTGCCGCCGAACAGTTCATCGACGACGCCGCCCGCGTGGAAGTCCAGCTCACCGCCGTCATCGAGGCCCTTCCGCCGGGCGCCTGCTACGCGGACGCGGCCCGCACCGCCGTCGCACAGGTGGCCGACGCCGAAGGCTGGGACCCGGAGCGCGCCGCACGCGTCGTCGAATACCTGGATCACCGCTCCGAGGAACAGTACGGTGCCGACTCGCGCGTGCTCGACGCCCACGGACTGGAGGACGAAGTCATTCTCGGCGACGAGGTGGTTTTCCCGGGCGGGTACGACCAGCTGGCCTCAAACCTCGCGGCAGGGCTCGACGTGCGCCTTGAACACGTGGTGGCCCGCGTCCTGCGGCCCGGAGCCGCAGGGGTGGAGTCCGGCGTCGTGGTGGAGACGAACCGGGGAACCTTCACTGCTGCCCAGACGGTCATCACAGTTTCGATCGGAGTCCTGCAGTCGGAACGCATCGCCTTTGACCCGCCGCTGCCCCAGCTGGTCACCGAGGCGGTCTCCAAGTTTCGGATGAACGCCTTCGAGAAGGTCTTCCTGCGGTTCCCGGAACGGTTCTGGGATGAGGGTGTGTATGCCGTCCGCCGCCAGGGCGGGGCAGCAAAGTGGTGGCATTCCTGGTACGACCTGACGGACATCTCCGGTGAGCCGACGCTGCTGACGTTCGCGGCAGGGGAGTGCGCGCAGGACATCCAGGGATGGTCCGACGAGCGAGTGGTGGATTCGGTCATGGCATCCCTGAGAGAGATCTACGGTTACCGCGTCCCCGACCCCGTGCACGCAAGGATCACGGACTGGCAGGGGGATGAGTGGGCCGGCGGAGCCTACGCCTACATGACGCGCGGCTGCACCGCGGAGGATCACACGCGCCTGGCTGAACCGATCGACGGAGTGCTGCACCTGGCTGGGGAAGCTACCTGGGAAGCTGATCCAGCCACCGTGAATGCGGCCCTGTGCTCAGGACACCGCGCCGCTGTTCGGATACTCGCAGCGGAGATTCCGTACTCGGTGCTCTCTGAGGCAGTGCCCTGCGGTGCTGACCCTGCGAACGCTCCGGCCTAAAACAGTCCGACGCCGGCACATTACAGGCGGGGCAGGCCTTTGGGACCGGGTCCGTCCCGCCGCCGGTTTTCGCGTCGATGCTGCTCCACGCCGCCGGATTGTGGGAAAGTTGCGGTGGAGGAAGAAATGCCGCGCCAGCTCGTCAAGACACACATTGCCCTCATCGGGTGTGTCTGTCTCTGCCTGCTGGGATATCTGTCCTGGTTCGAGTCGCAGGCCCAGCAGGCTTCGGCCCAAACCGCAGGGCTGGACTTTGATTCCCCGGACAGCCTCACGGTCGTCGTCAATAAAAACCGTCCACTGGCGGACCGGGCGTACGTACCGGCGGACCTGCATGACGGGCCGGGAGTGCTGCTGCGCCCCGAGGCGGCAGCTGCCTACGACCAGCTGAGTGCGGATGCTGCGGCTGCCGGCATCGGTATTACCGCTGTCAGCGGGTTCCGGACTGCCGAGGACCAGGCCCACATCCATTTCTCCTACTCGGCGACCTACGGGGATGCTGCAGCGGACGCGATTTCAGCCCGGCCGGGACACAGCGAACACCAGACCGGCCTGGCCGTGGATATTGGCAACGCGGACGGAACCTGCGCCCTCGAGGCCTGTTTCGAAGCGACGCCTGCCGGCGCCTGGGCTGCGGAGAACGCCCACCGGTACGGCTTCGTCATCCGCTATCCCGCGGGCCGGGAAACCGTGACCGGCTTCGCCTACGAGCCATGGCACCTGCGTTTTGTAGGTACTGACCTGGCCAATGAGCTGCACAAAACCGGCAGAACCCTGGAAGAATTCGCCGGCCTGCCTGCTGCCCCGAACTACTGAGCGTTCGCGTCAGGCGCTCCGTCCTGCCTACCCGGCCGACGCCGCGGACCGCCCGGCTTCCAGGGCAGCCACCACGCCGCCGTCGACCAGCAGGTCCACGCCGGTGATGAAGGACGCGTCGCTGCTGATCAGGAACGCGGCAGCATTCGCAATGTCTCCGGGTGTTCCAACCCGGCCCGTTCCCGAGCCGTCGATCATTGCCCGCATCTGCGCCCCGGACTCGCCGGCGAGCTCCTGCTGGCCCATCGGCGTCGAAATCACGCCCGGACTGATGCTGTTGACCCGGGCGCCGCGGGCACCCCAGCGCAGGCTCGCGGACTGCACCCGCACCTGGTTGGCACGCTTCGCCGCCGAGTAGGCGTATCCCGGGTTGTCGATGCCGGTCACAAAAGGCAGGCCCAGCAGATCGTCCGCCGGTTTGGCGGCCAGTTCCGCCAGCGCATCCGGGGGAATGCTGCCGCCGGCCATGTACGCGGACATCGAGGAGATCACCACTCCGGCCCCGCCGGCGGCAATGACCTTCTCGAATTCCTCCAGCACCACTGCCACCCCGTAGAGGTCCACCTTCCAGATCGCCTCAGCAGGTGCCTGGGCGGGGGAGAGCCCGGCAGTATGCACGACGGCGGTGACCCGGCCCAGTTCCCGGGCGGTGGCTGCGAGCGCGGCCACCGAGTTCCGCGAGGAGACGTCCACGCCGGAGGATTCGACGTCGTATCCGTCCGCGAGCGCCGCATCCACGGCGTCCTGGAGCAGGGCTTCGTTGAAGTCGGCCAGCAGTATTTTGCGGCCGGCTCCGCACCGGCGCACCACCGCCATCCCCATGCCACCCGCTCCGATGACAACCAGCACGTCAGCTGACATGATCCGCTCCGCTCCCTAGGTTGTTCCCAGTCTTCCCCGCCAGCCGGCTGCGAACAACGGTAGGCATTGCGAAGATGCATGCTAACGCAGGGTTGGTGCGCTGCCGGCACGGAAAAGCGACGCCTTCCCAAGCAGGTGAGGCGCCTGGCGACCCGTGCCGGAACGTGGTGGCGGATACCACCCGCAACGGCAGGCAGCGTTTTTGCTCCGTCCGCTGCGGCAACCGGGCCGCCGTCCGCCGGCACCGGGCGTCCCGTTCCTGACCCTGCATCCAGCACCACAGCACCCGGCCAAGCACCGAAGGCTGTGCACCGCGTTCAGACTGCGGGATTCTTGGAAGACAGAGCCAATGCGCGCTAGGAGCTGCAATGAACGCCATCATGCCCAAGCTGACCCTGAACAACGGCATCGCCCTGGATGCCGTGGGATTCGGGGTGTACCGCAGTGCTCCGGCGGAGACGACGGTTGCGGTGGAGATGGCGCTCGCCAACGGTTACCGGCTGATTGACACCGCAGCGGCGTACCGCAATGAGACTGAGGTGGGCGCGGCCCTGGCCCAGTCCGGTGTGGACCGGGCCGAACTCTTTATCACCACGAAGCTGTGGGTGGATGACTACGGCTACGACTCAGCTCTCCGCGCCTTCGATGCGAGCATGGCAAGGCTGGGGTTGGACGTGCTGGACCTGTACCTGCTCCACCAGCCGCTGCCCTCAGATTTCGAGGCCACCGTAGCGTCCTGGCAGGCGCTGCAGACCCTGTACGAGCAGGGCAGGGTGAGGGCCATCGGAGTCAGCAATTTCAGCACCGCGGAGCTAAGCGAACTCCTGGCCCGCACCGACGTCGTACCTGCCGTGAACCAGATCCAGGTTCACCCGTACTTCAGCGAACCGGAACTCCGCTCCTTTAATCTTGAAAACGGCATTCTGACCGAGGCATGGTCACCCATCGGCGGTGTCACCCGCTACTGGAAGCACGGTTCCGGTACGGCGCCGAAGGACCCGCTGCACGATCCGGTAATCGTGGGCATCGCCGCGGAACACCACAAGACCCCGGCCCAGGTGATTCTCCGCTGGGAAATCCAGCTGGGGATCTGTGTGATTCCCAAGTCGGTCACGCCGAAACGGATTGCTGAGAACATCGACCTCTTCGACTTTTCCCTCAGCGCCGAGGAGCTCTCCAACATCAATGCCCTGGACACCGGCATCCGCTCCGGCCCGGAGCCGGACACGATCACCCGCAGCTAGGCCAGGGCGTTCCAGCCCGAATATGACGACGCCGCACGGCCCGGTTTTGCTAGTGTCGCGGGCATGGAGAATCCGGAATGGGCAGCGGCAGCGGCGCGGGTCAAAGAGGCACTGGTGCAGCTGGGATCAGCTGCCCGGATTGTCGTCACGGACGGTTCGGCACGGACTGCTGCCGAGGCAGCGCAGACCCTGGGCTGCGACGTCGGAGCCATTGGCAACTCCCTGGTGTTTATGGCCGACGGCGTTCCCCTCCTGGTCATCACCAGCGGTGCCCACCGCGTGGACACCGCTGCGCTGGCGAAGCGGCTGAACAGGCAGAAGATCAAGCGGGCATCAGCGGATCAGGTGCGCGGGGCGACCGGCCAGCAGATCGGCGGCGTGGCTCCGGTGGGCCATCCCACACCTGTGGAAACCGTCATCGACCGCGATCTGGGCAGCTATCCGGATGTATGGGTGGCAGCCGGAACGCCGTACTCGGTGTTCCGGACCGACCTCGATGAACTCGTCCGGCTCACCGGCGGCGCCGTAGCCCAGGTGGACTGAGGATTTCCGCAGGAACAGCGCCGAAGCTGTTGACGGCGCTGCCGGCCGGGCGCAGGGTGGAAGGCAAAACGAGCGGAACAGACCGCAGCCGGCTGAACCGGAGCCGGACGCTGTTTGTCCGCCGGCGGGAGGAGACGGATGAAGACGCGTGAGCTGGGCACAGCGGGGCTGAAGGTATCGGAGCTGGGTCTGGGCTGCATGGGGTTCAGCCAGGGCTACGGACCAACAGGCAGCCGCGAAGATGCCATCAACGTGATCCGTACTGCCTTTGACCGCGGGGTACGGCTCTTCGACACCGCGGAAGTCTACGGTCCCTACCTCAACGAGGAACTGGTAGGGGAAGCTGTGGCACCGTTCCGGGACCGGGTGGTCGTGGCCACCAAATTCGGGTTCAAGATCAACCGGGACGGCCGGCAGATCGGACTGGACAGCCGTCCCGAGCACATCCGGGAAGCCGTGGACGGCTCGCTTCGGCGGCTGCGGACGGAGTTCATTGACCTGTTGTACCAGCACCGGGTTGATCCCCAGGTGCCCATCGAGGATGTGGCTGGAACGGTGAAGGACCTCATCACCGAGGGTAAGGTAAAGCATTTCGGCCTCTCTGAAGCCTCGGCGGGAACCATCCGGGCGGCCAACGCCGTCCAGCCTGTCACTGCGGTGCAGAGCGAGTATTCGCTGTGGTGGCGCGAGCCGGAGGAACACGTACTGCCGGCGTGCGCCGACCTGGGCATCGGGTTTGTGCCTTTCAGTCCGCTGGGGCGCGGTTTCCTCACCGGGAAGATCTCCTCCTCCACCGAGTTCGCGGCCGGGGACATGCGCGGGAAACTGCCGCGCTTTACCCCGCAGGCCCGGCAGGCCAATCAGGCGGTCGTGGACCTGCTGGAGAGCATAGGGCAGGCCAAGGATGCAACGGCTGCGCAGATTGCGCTGGCCTGGCTGCTGGCGCAGAAGCCATGGATCGTCCCGATTCCGGGGACGCGCAAGCTGGAGCGGCTGGAGGAGAACCTCGAAGCCACGAGCGTTGCCCTAAGCGCGGAGGACCTGCAGGCCATTGACGACGCCGCCGCCCGCATTCCGATCCAGGGCGCCCGCTACCCTGAAGAACTGGAGAAGACGATCGACCGCTAGCCTTTGGGGCTGGGAGGACAAGCAGCAATGGGCAACCGCGGGGCTGACGCCTACCGGCGTCGGATGGAACGGGCAGCGAGGATACGGGCGGCCGGTGCTCCGGAACAGCAGGAGGAGACCGAGGAGGAAGCGGAGCTGCGGCGCCGGAAGGAACAGGTTGATCCGGCCAGCAAAGCGGACTACCTGATCCGGGACGCGATGATGCGCGGCGAGTTCGACAACCTGCAGTACGCGGGCAAACCTATCCCCAACCTCAGCGAAGCCAATGATCCCGACTGGTGGGTCAAGGGCCTGATCGAACGCGAGAACATCAGCGGCCTGGGTCCTCCGGCACTGCTGCTGCGGGTCGAGGACACGGAGCTCGACGGCGTACTGGACGCCAAGCCGTCCGCCGCGCAGGTCCGCGAAACCGTGGAGGACTTCAACCGCAGGATCATTGAGGCACGGCGGCAGCTGCTGGGCGGGCCGCCGGTCGTTACCAGGCTGCGGAACGTTGAGCTGGAGGTGCAGCGCTGGCGCGAGCGGCGTGCCGGGGATCCGGCGCCGGAACCGGAGCCGGAGCCACGCCGGCCCTGGTGGCGCAGGGCGTGGACCGGTTCGAAGTAGCCGCTCTGCCCTGGGCAGCGGGAACCAGACAGACTTGGAGAAACAGAAGCATGGGTATTGCACGGCTGGAGCACGCGTCGCCGGCGGAGATCGCGGCCTTGTCTGCCGTCCTGGCGGAGGCGTTCGCAGACTACGTCTGGACCCGCTGGACCGTGGACAGCGAGCGCCGGGAGGCCCGGATCGGAGCCATCCAGCGGCTCTATCTGGAACACCTCGCGCTTCCGCACGGCGAGGTGTGGACCAACGGGGACCGCTCCGCCGTCGCAGTCCTGCTGCCTCCCGATCTGGGTGAGCTGGCCCCGCTGACGCCGGAGCTGCAGGAGAAACTGGTGTCCCTTCACGGCGTCTCGGCCAGGAACCTCGAATATTCCCTGCCGCAGCCGCCGGGCGGGTCCTGGACGCTCGCCACCATCGCCGTCGCACCGTCAGCGCAGGGAAACGGCCTGGGTGCCCGGCTCATGGAGTCCATGCTGGCCGCCGGTCCAGAGCGCACCGTCGCGCTGGAAACCTCCGCCGAAGACAATGTGGCGTTCTACCGCCGGTTCGGATTCGACGTCTGGGCAGTCTCGGAGATGCCCGACGGCGGCCCGCCGGTCTGGTCGATGCTGCGCGCTCCGGGCCGGGCCGGTACCGGGTAAACCCGTTACGGGTGCACCGGCCGCCCTCGACGGAGCTGCCGGTCCTCGGCACACTTAAGTAGGCTGCCCAGCCGGAAAGACTGCCCGAGGGAAGGTTGGCCCGTGCTCGGTCTGGAACTCGTAGTGGCACTCGGGGTCGCCATCCTGGCCTGTTCGCTGGGCGCCGAAAGGCTTCGGATTGCCCCGCCGCTGCTGCTGCTGGCCGGGGGAGTGGCGCTGGGATTCGTGCCGGCGTTCAGGCAGGTGGAGCTGCCCTCCGAGGTGGTGCTGCTGCTCTTCCTGCCCGCCCTGCTGTACTGGGAGAGCCTCACCACCTCCCTGCGGGAGATCCGGAGCAACCTGCGCGGCATCGTCCTGACCGGTACCGGGCTCGTCCTGGTGACCGCGGCAGCAGTTGCCTTTACGGCCAATGCCCTGGGCATGCCCTGGGGACCGGCCTGGGTTCTCGGTGCCGCCCTGGCACCGACAGACGCCACAGCGGTGGCAGCCCTCGCCCGGAGCCTGCCCCACCGCAATGTCACCGTGCTGCGTGCCGAAAGCCTCATCAATGACGGCACAGCACTGGTTATCTACGCCGTCGCGGTGGGGATCGTGGCCGGAGACGGCGGGTACACGCCGCTGTCCATCACCGGAATCCTTGCCCTGTCCTACGGCGGCGGAATAGTTGCCGGCCTGCTGGCAGCCTGGGCCGGAATCTGGGTGCGCCGGCGGATCCAGGACCCCATGCTGAGCAACGTCGCCACTTTCGTGACCCCGTTCGCTGCCTTTCTGCTGGCGGAGGAGACCAGAGGGTCCGGTGTGCTCGCCGTCGTGGTGGTGGGCCTGATCATGAGCCAGGCAGGGCCCCGGGTGACGGCGGCGCTGGCCCGCCGCCAGTCGCAGGCTTTCTGGTCCTTCTCCACGTTTATGCTCAATGCCGCACTGTTCGTACTGATTGGGATTGAACTGCACGTTGCCGTGCGCCTGCTGGACGGGCCGCAGATCGCCGTCGGGCTGTTGGCGGTGGCGGTTGTCTGCGTGGTGCTGGTGCTGGTGCGCATTGCGTTCCTGTTTGTGACGACCTATCTGATCCGGCTGATCGACCGGAGGCCTTCGCAGAAGCTGCGGCGGGTCAGCAACCGCTCCCGGATCCTCAGCGGCATGGCCGGGTTTCGGGGCGCCGTGTCCCTGGCAGCGGCGCTGGGGGTTCCGGCGCTGACAGCCGCCGGCACGCCCTTCCCGGACCGGGGCCAGATCATTTTCGTGACGGCAGGGGTGATTCTGGTGACACTCACCGTCCAGGGGCCCCTGCTTCCGGTGATCGTGCGGTGGGCCAGGCTGCCGGAGGACACCCGGCTGGAGGAAGAGCGCCGGCTGGCGGAGGTGCGGGCCGCTGAGGACGGGTTGTCCTCACTGCCGGAGCTGGCGGCCCGGCTGGGCACGGACGGCAGGGTAGTGGAGCGCCTGAGCCACGAGTACCGGCACCATCTGGAGGTGCTGCGGGCCGGCGGCAGCGGGCAGGGAGCGGGCGAACCGGCACCGGTGCTGGAACGCTGGCAGCAGGAGACCGAGCTGCGGCTGGCACTGCTGGAGCGCAAGCGCACGGTGGTGCTGGCGCTGCGGGATGAGCGAACGATCGACGACCGGGTTCTCCGGCTGCTGGAAACCCGGCTTGATGTGGAGGAACTCAGGCTCACGCAGCCGGACCGCGGCGACTGAGGCGTCCCGGTCTCAGCGGGCCTTCACCACCGGAAGTTCGTCCCACACCGTGGTGTAGCGCGGGGAGGAGAACTTCCGTGACATGGTCCACTCCGGGCGGGCGCTGGGCATCCCGGCCACACCCAGACCAATACTGGCAGAGCCGTACTTCTCGGCCACCTTGCCCAGCAGCTCTCCGAGGTGGCGGTTTTCCTGCTCCGGGACGAAAGCGTCGAAGACCGGCTGGGCTCCGGCGTCGGACAGGCCGGTAAGCATGACCCCCGCCTTGGTGTAGGGGACGCCCTCCACAATCTGGTCTTCGAGGGCGCCCACCGCAGCGCGGGTCAGCACCACCGGATCGGACGTGGGGTTCTGGAGTTTCACGGTGACGGAAGGGAACGACGCCGCCTTGTGGCTAAAGTGCGACGTCCCGGCATAGGCGGTGAGTACCCGGGCCTGCTGGTGTTCGCGCTGCAGCCGCGAGGCGGCCTGCTGTGCGTAGATGCTCATCACCTGCCGCATCTCGGCCGCCGTCGTCACGGGAACGGAGAAGCTGCGGGAGAAGATCAGCTGCTGCCGGTCCGCGCGCTCCTCCTCCAGGGGCAGGCACGGTGTGCCGTTGAGCTCCAGGACGGTCCGCTGCAGCGTCACGGAGAAGCGGCTGCGGATCACCGCGGGATCGGCTGCCTTCAGATCCGCCACGGTCGCGATTCCCATGGCCTTGAGCCGCTTCCCCAGTTTCGCGCCCACGCCCCAGAGCCCGGTCACGGGAACCCGGGACATGATGGTCTCCAGGGCGGCGGGATCCATGGTGTCCAGGTTGCAGACACCGCCCAGGTGCCGGTTCTGCTTCGCGATCCGGTTGGCGAACTTGGCCAGCGTCTTGGTGGTGCCGATCCCGACGCACACCGGCAGCCCGGTGTGGCGGGCGACGGCGGCACGGATGCGGGCGCCCTGCACGTCCAGCTCCCGGGCAGTGCCGCTTAGGCCCAGGAACGATTCGTCGATTGAGTAGACCTCCTGCCACAGGGCGAAGCGGCCCAGCAGTTCCATGACCCGGGAACTGAGGTCACCGTAGAGCTCGTAGTTGCTGGACCGCTGGATCAGCCCGAGGTGCGGTGCCGCGTCGGCCAGCTTGAACCACGGTTCCCCGGTTTTGATGCCCAGGGCCTTAGCCTCGTCGGAGCGCGCCACCACACAGCCGTCGTTGTTGGAGAGCACGACGACGGGAAGGCCCTCCAGCCGGGGGTCGAAGGCGCGCTCGCAGGAGACATAAAAGCTGTTCACGTCCACGAGGGCGATCCGCTGCAGCCTCCTGTCCAAGCCGCACCGCCTTTCGAATAAACGTTCGAGTCTCCAGCCTACTAGAAGACCCGGATCGGCACCTCCGCCGGGTCCAACAGCAGCGACTCGATCTCGTCGTCGAGGTTCACCAGCGTGATGGATGCACCGGCCATGTCCAGGGACGTGCAGTATTCCCCGACGTAGCTGCGGCCCACACTGATGCCCTGCTCGGCGAGGCTCTTGTGGGCCAGCCCGTACAGCAGGTACAGCTCGCTGATTGGCGTGCCGCCCAGTCCGTTGACCATCAGCGCCACCCGGTCGCCGTCGGCGAAGGGAAGGTCGCGGACCACCGGGGCGAGGAGCTCCTCGACGATCTCGCTGGCGCCCATCATCTGCGCCCGGCGCCGGCCCGGCTCGCCGTGGATGCCGACGCCCATCTCGATCTCGTCCTCGCCGAGTTCAAACAGCGGGCTTCCCTTGGCCGGCGGAGTGCAGGCGGTGAGCGCGACGCCCATGGTCCGGGTGGCGGCATTGACCTTCTCGCCGATGCGGATCACTTCGTCCAGGTCCGCGCCGCGCTCGGCGGCTGCGGCCACGGCCTTGATGACGAAGAAATTGCCCGCAACCCCGCGCCGCCCAATGGTGTAGGTGGAGTCTTCCACCGAGACGTCGTCGTTGATGAAGAGGGTCCTGACATCCATCCCGTCCGCCGAGGACATCTCCTGCGCCATCTCGAAGACCATCTTGTCGCCGGTGTAGTTGTTCACCAGGAGAAGCACGCCCTTGGGTGAGGCCATGAGCTTGGTGGTCTCATACACGTAGTCCAGCGGAGGCGCAGCGAACACGTCGCCGGGGCAGGCGGCGTCGAGCATGCCCTTGCCGACGATCATCGTGTGGGCCGGCTCGTGCCCTGAGCCCGAGCCCTGCACAATGGAGACCTTGTTCTGGTCCGGGCCGTCGGCGCGCATGATCAGGTTGTATTCCGGCACGTACTTCAGGGTGTCCGGGTTCGCGAGGGCCAGGCCTTCGAGTACATCCGGGACGAACTGCTGCGGATCATTGACGAACTTCTTCATGGGGGACTCCACGTCGTTGTGATTTGGCTGGGACAAATTGGTGCGGTTGGTTGGCTAGGGCCAGTCGGCGACCATGCGTTCGACGATGATGGCGACCGCCGCCGCGCCGGCATCCGGGGAACCTATGCTGCGAGCTCCGCTGTAGCTGGCCCGGCCACGCCTGGCTTCCATTTCCGAGGTGGCATCAGCGCATTCCCGGGTCTTGGCGGCGAACGCGGTGCGGCACTGGGCCGGCGAGGCACCGGCGGCGAGCTGGCGCTCAAGTTCGTCGGTTGCGGGAATCAGGGCGTCCAGCAGGGTCTTATCGCCGAGGTCGGCGTTGCCGCGTGCCTTGATGCCGTCGGTGGCCCCGCGCAGCATGGCGACGGCGGCGGCGCCGTCGATTGTGTCCGTCTGCTTCGCAGCCGCCGATGCCCGCAGGAAAGCGGTGCCCCACAGCGGCCCCGAGGTGCCGCCGATCCGGCTGGAGATGGTGAGTGCTATCTGCTGCAGGAAGGTGGCGACGTCGTCGCGCTTGAACGTGTCCCAGTCGGCCAGGACCTTCTCGAAGCCGCGGGCGAGGGAGTAGCCAAGGTCGCCGTCACCCACGACGGCGTCGAGGTCCCCGAAAACCTGTTCCTGGTCGACGGCGGTCTGGGCCAGGGACTGGACGATGAATTCGACCGAACTCAGGTCGGTGCTGCTCATGGTGTCTCCGTTTCGTGCGTCGTGGGGAGGGCCAGCAGGGTCTGCAGGGTGGCGAGGGTGACGGTGCCGGAAAGGCCGACGCCGTACGGATCTGCGAGCACCTCTGCCTGCTCCCGGCCGGGGTCGCCGAGCGAGCTGACCACCAGTGCCGCACCGCCGAAGTCTTCCCCGCGGGTGAAACCGCTGACCGTCACGAGGGTCCGGAGTCCGGCTCCGGCGGCGGCACGCAGACCGTTCGCGCTGTCCTCGACCACGAGCGCGTCCTGCGGATCGACGCCGAGCTCCCGGAGCGCGAGGAGGTAGATGTCCGGTGCCGGTTTCTTCGCCGGCACGATGTCTCCGGCGAACACGGAGAAGGACGCCGCGAGGTCATCCCCAACGGCATGCTGCAGGACGGCGCGGACCGCGGGTTCCGCCGAGGTGGAGGCGACGGCGAGTGTCCAGCCGGCGTCGTGCGCTTCCTGCACAATCCGCGCGATGCCCGGCCGCGGCGGCATCACGCCGCTTGCCACGAGGCCCTTGTAGACCTCGGTTTTCCGCTGGTGCCAGGCGAGAACTGCGCGGTCCGCGGCGTCGGCGTCCTGCAGGCCCAGCGTTTCGGCCAGCGACGGGGTGAGGATGCTGCGCATTCTTTCCTTGCCCCCGCCGATCTTCACCTTCTCGGCGTACTCATCCACCGACCACTGCACGGGAACGCCGAAGTCGGCGAAAGTCTGGTTGAAGGCCGGCAGGTGCCCGTATTGTTCGGTGTCGGCGAGTACGCCGTCGCAGTCGAAGATGAGGGCCGGCATGCTCAGCGGCCGCCCTTGCCCGCGCTGCCGAACTGTGTGCAGAGGTCCGTGACCATCGAGATGACGTCTCCGCGGGTGTGCTTGAAGAGCGAGGGCGGATCCCACCTGCGCTCCTGTTCGGCCTGCTTGAGGAAGCCCAGGCTGGACTGCATGTACGTCTCCTTGAGCGCCGTGGAGATGTTGACCTTCGCGCATCCCCGGGCAATAAGGTCCGCGAACTGCTCGGTGCTGAGCCCGCTGCCGCCGTGCAGGGCGACGGGGAGGCTGCGTGCCTCGACAATCTGCGTAACCCGGTCGGCGTCAAGCACCGGCGCCGCCTTGTAACTGCCGTGGGCATTGCCGATCGACGGGGCGAAGACATCAATCCCGGTGGCGTCAATGAAACCAAGTGCCACTTCCAGGCTCTGCTGCTTGGACACCTCATCGGACCCGTGGTCGTCCTCGACGCCGGTGATTGCCTCGATCTCGCCCTCAACCTGGGCTCCGTAGCTGCGGGCCTCGGCAACTACCTCGATGGTCTGGCGCTGGTTCTCCTCGACCGGGAGGCTGGAGGCATCAAAGAGCACCGAGTTCCAGCCTGCCTGAAGGCATTCGGTGACGACCTCGCGGTCCGGGCAGTGGTCCAGGTGCAGCGTCACCGGCACCTCGATGCCGCGGGTCATCGACTGCCACATGTCGAAGAGGACCCGGGAGCCGATGCTGCGCACGGTCTTGACCGAGGTCTGCAGGATCACCGGTGAGTTCGCCTCCACGGCGCCGGCGAGCACGCCCTCCATGGTCAGGTCATTGAAGATGTTTATGGCGGGCACCCCGTAGCGTTCCTGGAACGCAGGATTAACGATTTCCTTCAGCGGTACGACGCCCACAGCACTTCCCTCCCGGCTTGGTTTCAGGCCATGCTAAGCGCCCTGTCCGCGCGCCGGAATGGGTGGTAACCCGCCCTCCCCATGGGGGGATTCACCACCTCGCCAGCGCGCCGCCGCGGTGGTTGAATGGGCCGCGGCTGCTCAAAAGCCGCTGCGTTTCAACTTCAATGGCGAAGGACACCTATGGCCCAGGGATCAGTGCTCGAGACCATCACCTCCGAGGAAGCCCGCCGCGTGATCGATGCGGCGGCGCAGAAGGCAACCGAAATCGGCCAGCCGATGGACATCGCCGTCGTCGACGCCGGCGGGAACCTCAAGGCGCACGTCCGGATGGACGGCGCCAACATCGGCAGCATCACCATTGCGATCAACAAGGCCTACACGGCGATCGCGTTCCAGGGCGAGACCGGAGACCTGCAGGGCGCTACCCGGCCCGACGGGCCGATCTTCGGCCTGAGCGATGCGCACGGCGGCAGGCTTGCCGTCTTCCCCGGCGGCATTCCGCTGGTGCGCGACGGCAGCATCATGGGTGCCATCGGGGTCTCCACCGGCACCATCGAGCAGGACCAGGAGGTCGCTTCAGCGGGCGCGGCTGCCTTCTGAGGCAGTGCTATTGATGCTATTGAAGGGTCACGAGCATGGTGCGGTTGCGGGCACCGGTCTTCCGGAGCATTGCGCCTACATGCTTCTCAACTGTCTTCACGGAGATCCCCAGGCGGGTGGCGATCTGCTTGTCCGCCAGGCCCTCGGCGAGCAGGTTCCGCACCTGCAGTTCGCGGGCGGTCAAACGGGAGGCGGCGGCGTCGGAGCTGTCGCGGCTTCCCGCAAGGCGGCTGAAGACAGCCCCGTCCAGCAGGGCGTCGCCGCGGGCTGCTGCGACGACGATGCGCGCCACCTCCGCAGAGGTGGCGGACAGTGAGATGAAACCCCGCACGCCGGCGGATGCCGAGAGGGCCAGCTGTTCATTGGTCGGGTGGTCCACCACCGCCACGACCGGCCGCTCGACCGTGTCGCCGCCGGCCGTTCGCTGCTCCGCGTAGGGGCCGAGCAGAGGCTCGTCGAGGACAATCATGTCCGGCTGGAGCAGCGACACCGATTCGGTGAGGTCCTCCAGCGTGGCAACTTCCCCGAGGACCTGCACGGACGGTTCGGAGGTTTCAAGCAGTCGGACGAGACCGGCCCGGACGAGCGGCCGGGTACACGCCACGAGGACTTTCCAGCGTTCCCGGGACGAGTCGCCGTTCGAGGAATACGGCACCTGGGCGCGGATGCTGGTGCCCCACCCCGGCGTCGAATCCACGTGGAGTTCACCCCGCAGATAGTGGATGCGGGAGGCGATGCCGTGGAGGCCAAGCTGGATTCCCTCTGTGCTTCCAATGTCACGCTCGATGTTCCGGGGCTCGAAGCCGCGGCCGTTGTCCTCGACGACGACTCTTATGCCGGCTTCGTCATAGAAGATCCCGACCCGGCAGGTGGTGGCTCCGGAGTGGTTGACGACATTGGCCACGGCTTCCTGGATCACCATATAGAGCTGGTAGGCGACGACGGGCGCCAGGTCGTGCTGCTCACCGGTGACGAGGAAGCTGAGGTTTTCGGGGCGGCCGGCCCGCACGGTGTCGAGTTCGGCCCGGACAGCTTCCTCGATGGTACGTCCGGCCAGGCCGGAGGGGGCCAGGCCGAGCACGGTGCGCCTCGCGTCAAAGAGGGCCTCGTGGGCAAGCACGCGGGCGGAGTCGATGTGCCGGGCGGAGGGCGAACCTCCCGGCGTGGCCTTGTCCGCGCGGTCGAGGTGGAGCAGGAGTGCGCCCAGTGACCGGCCGATGGTTTCGTGGACCTCCTGCACAGCGCGTTCGCGCTCGCCGGCGACCGCGGCCTCACGTTCCTTCGCGGCAGCGGCCTGATGGAGCCGGCTGTTCATGATGGCAATGGCGGCGTGGTTGGCAAAGAGCTCCACCAGGGAGGCATCCCCGTCGGTGAAGACGCGGCCGGGACCGTTGCTGAAGATGGCAAACGTGCCGATCACGGCACCGTCCCACGTGATCGGCACACCGATGACAGCGCTTGCCCATCTGGGATCGCCGGGGTCAATGTGGCCCGCGGGCACGGATGCGTAGCAGTCGAGGATGACCGTCCCGCGGGTCTTGACGATCTGCCCGGTAAGGCCTTCAGCCAGGGGAAATGTCTGGCCCTGGTGGCAGCCGACGCCCTGGTCCACTTCCTTGCGGTAGTACCCCTCGGCTTCGTGCACGATCGAGATGGATCCGCTCTCGCAGCCAAGGAGCGCGACGGCATTCCCGAGCACACGTTCCAGGAGCGGCACCAGCTCGAACTGGCCGGCCAGGCCGCCGGCAAGCTCGGTGATGCGGTCAAGTTCCGGGAGCGGGGCGCTGCCGGGGTGGTTCCGCATGATGGTCGGCATGGGAAGCTGCTGCATGGACGGCCCCTGTCTCCTGAGGCGCTGCGCTGCACCCGGGGTCCCAGAATAGTCCGCGGGTACACGGCCGCAAGAGGCTACGGCTCAGACATGGTGCAGGCAGCGGGTCACAACACCCCAGATGGTCAGTGCCGCCGGATCCGGGACGGAGAGGTCCTCGTAGGCAGGGTTCTCTGCGGACAGGACGATTCCCCGGCCGGTGAGGCGGAGCCTGCGCACCGTGAGTTCCCCATCCAGGACGGCGACAACCACGGAACCGTCCCGCGGGGTGAGCGAACGGTCCACGATCAGCTCATCTCCGTCGCTGATTCCGGTGCCGGACATTGAATTCCCCGAAACCCGGACGATGTAGGTCGAAGTGATGTCCCGGATCAGGTGCCGGTTGAGGTCGATGCGCCCGTCAAAATAATCCCGCGACGGGCTGGGGAATCCGGAGGCGGCATCGGCGTCGGTCTGGGCCGCAGCGCGGGAGTTGCCGGAAACACTGAACACAGGCACGTGCCGGGACTCCTCCGCTGCCTTGCCGGGCGATTGGAACGCATTGATTTTAGAACATACTTTCGATTACCTAGACTAGCACCGCGCAGCGTTTCGGAAGCTAGGCTTCGGACTGTGGAGATGACACCCGGGGCAGATCAGGCACTGCGGTCGGTAGCTGCGCTGCTGCCGGAGCCGGCCGCGGCCGGACGGCGCGTGTTCATTGGCATCGACGGCGTTGACGGTGCCGGAAAAACCACGTTTGCCGATGCGCTGGGTGCACGCCTGCAGTGCCCGGTCATCCGGATTTCGACCGACGGTTTCCACCGGCCCACCCGCGAGCGCTACCGGCAGGGCAGAGCGTCACCGCGCGGATTCTTCGAGGATTCCTATGATTACGGCGCCTTCCGGAACCTTGTGGTGGATCCGCTGCGGCCGGGCGGTTCGGGACGGTACCGTACTGCCAGCCACGACCTCGCCTCCGACCGGCCGGTGCAGCCGCCGGAGCTCCAAGCGCCCGAACTGGCTGCCGTCCTGGTGGACGGGCTCTTCCTGCACCGGCCCGAACTGTCCGGCATATGGGACGCCACCGTTTTTCTGGATGTGTCTTTCGAGACATCCTGCCGGCGCCTGGAACAGCGGGACAGCTCCGATCCGAATCCCCGTGCGCCTGCCAACGGCCGGTACGTCCGCGGCCAGGAAATCTATCTGGCAGCCTGCGATCCGCGTTCTGCCGCGTCAGTGGTGGTCGATTACAACGACGGCGCCGCCCCGCGGATTGTCCGCTGCGTCCCCTGGGCAGCGCCGCCGGCCCGGGCAGAGCGACCGGCTGTGCCCGGTTCGGGGCCGGGCTGAACCTGCCGGGACCCGGTGCGGCGGAGATATCCGGTTCGGACCGGGCGCGCGGCGGCGATACCGTTAAGCGCATGAACGTTGAGGTGTACATCCCGCCCAAGCTGGGCCGGGAACTGGAAGAGCTGGCCGCGGAACAGGAAGTTCCGGTGGAAACCCTTATCCTCAACGGAGCCCGTCTGCTGCTGGAGCACCGCAACCGCCGCAACCATGTCCAGCCCTAACTGAGGCGCGCAGCTTTTTCTCCCCGCCCTCTTCCATGCAACCTGCTGGTTGCCTATGGTGTCCGTATGGACGCTGTCTTCCGGTCCCTGGCCGATCCGGTCCGCCGGATCCTGCTGGAGGAACTCGCGTCCGCCCCTGGCCAGACACTGTACGAGCTCTGTGTCCGGCTCATGACAAATCACGCAGTAGGCATTTCGCGGCAGGGAGTTTCAAAACATCTGGCGGTGCTTGAAGCTGCCGGGCTGATCAGGGTGGAAGCGGACGGGCGCTACCGCCGCCACCATGTTTGCCTGGAGCCGCTGACCCTGGGAGTGGCCGGATGGATTCGGGCTCTGGCACCCGGGCTGCCGCCGCAGCCATCCGGACGGAACGAAGCGGAAGGACAAGACCCATGAGGATTGTGACGGCAAGCATCTTTGTTGATGACCAGGAGAAAGCCCTGGATTTTTATACACGGGTCCTCGGATTCGAGAAAAGGCAGGACCAGGCTGTCGGCGGCGGCGCCCGCTGGCTGACGGTAGGGAATCCGGGTGAGGAGGGCGGCGTCGAACTTCTGCTGGAACCCAGCTCGCATCCCGCCGTGGGCCCGTTCAGGGACGCGCTGGCGGGCGACGGGATTCCCTACAATTCCTTTGCCGTGGAGGACGTTGCCGAGGAGTATGAGCGGATGCTGGCTCTCGGCGTCGAATTCACCCAGCCACCGGCGCAAATGGGCCCGGTGACAACCGCAGTCTTCTCCGACACCTGCGGCAACCTGCTGCAGATCGCCTCGATGAGCCAGGGCTGAGGCCACCAGAGAGTGCGAAGGGTCCGCTCCGGTGTCCGGCGGCATCGGGGCGGGCGCCTGCGGTTAGCGCTGGGAACCGTAACTGGGTTCGCGCAGGGTGGAGCCGCTGATGCGGTGCATGCGCTGGCGGCAAAACGGGTCATAGACGGTGACGTCGATCCGGCCGGTCGCGGGATCGGCTGAGCGGATGCAGGTGCACGGGGCGAACAAGAGCCGGGAACCTTTCTGCTGGGAACCGAACTAGCTGCCATCTCCATTTTTACTCCCACGCGCCGGTGTCCTTTCGCCGAGTGCAGTGCGGGAACGTCCGGAGGAACGCCGTGAAACGGCCGAGGCCCAGACCCAGGTAGAGCGTCTGGTGCCGGCGTCTTCCCACAGCACCTGCACTGCTTTCGCTGACCAGGTGCAGGTTTCGCCGGCAACATGTTCAGCGCAGCCGGGAAACCGGATCCATGCCCAGATCGGAATGGCGGGCATGGAGGTGGTGGGCGGGAAGTGGTCAAAATCAAGTTCATCGGAGGTTAGCCCGATGGGTTCCGCGCGTCTGGCATACCTGGCCGCCAGCCGCGCCGCAGCCTGAGGGTCCATTCCTTAAGTAGAACATATGTTCGAATGAGTGGCGTGGACCAGCCGCTGCCGGGCTCTGGGTTCAGCTGCCGGTTTGCGGCACAATGCTTTTTATGTGCGGACGATATGTGATGGCCCGGGCCACGTCGGACCTGGTTTCGGCCTTCGCGGCGGATCAGGTGGTGGGGGAGAACGTGGAACCGTCCTGGAACGTTGCCCCTACTGATGATGTGCGGATTATCACGGAACGGCGCGGTCCGGGCGGCACCGTGCGGCGTCTGGCCACGGCGAAGTGGGGACTGGTTCCGGTGTGGGCCAAGGATCCCAGGATCGGTGCCCGGATGATCAATGCGCGCCGGGAGACCATCCTGGAGAAGCCGGCGTTCCGCAAGGCAGCGGTAAAGCGGCGGGCACTGGTGCCGGCGGACGGCTACTACGAGTGGGAAAAGACCGAAGACGGGAAGGTGCCGACCTACCTGCATCCCACGGTGGAGAATCCGATTGCCTTCGCCGGACTGTACGAATTCTGGCCGGATCCGAACTTGCCGGACGACGACGAGCACAAGTGGCTGCTCAGCGTCACCATCATCACCACCGAGGCCGCTGACGAACTCGGACACATCCATGACCGCACGCCGCTGGTGGTGCCCCCGGACCTCTACGCCGAATGGCTGGACCCGCAGCTGACGGACGCGGAAGCCATTGAGGCCCTGCTGGATTCGATCCCCGAGCCGGTGCTCAGCCCGCGCGTCGTCTCCAGTGAAGTCAATTCCGTGCGGAACAACGGCCCGCAGCTCATCGAACCCGCCGAACCGGCTACAGACTGAGCCCGGCTGCCGGCTACCAGGCGTAGTCCTCCGGGGCCGGCTGGTGCCCGGGGAAGATTTCGTCCAGCTTTTCCAGCGTGCTGTGGTCCAGTTCGACTTCCAGGGCGGCCAGGGCGTCGTCGAGCTGGCCCATGATCCGCGGCCCGACAATCGGTGCGCTGACGGCGGGCTGGTGCAGCAGCCAGGCCAGGGCGAGGATTCCGGGTTCAATCTCCAGTTCCGCCGCGAGGTCTTCGTACGCCTGGATCTGGCCGCGGTGCTTGGCCAGCAGCTCCTGGACCCGCCCGTCGGCCCGTCGTCCGCCCTGCTCCTGGGATTTGAGGATGCCGCCCAGCAGCCCGCCCTGCAGCGGGGACCAGGGAATGAATCCCATCCCGTACTGCTGCACGGCGGGAATCACCTCCAGCTCCACGGAGCGGTTGATGAGGTTGTAGATGCTCTGCTCGGAGATCAGGCCGTTGTACCGGCGCCGCCGGGCGCTCTCCTGTGCCTGGGCGATGTGCCAGCCGGCAAAGTTGCTGGAGCCGTTGTAGATGATTTTGCCCTGGGCCACCGCGGTTTCCATGGCCTGCCAGATCTCCTCCCAGGGAGTGTTCCGGTCAATGTGATGGAACTGGTAGAGATCCACGTAGTCCGTCTGCAGCCGCTTCAGGCTGGCGTCCAGTGCCTGCCGGATGTTCAGCGCCGAGAGGAAGGTCTGATTGGGTCCGGGGCCCATGGAGCCGTAGAGCTTGGTGGCGATGACCGTCGATTCGCGCCGGCCCCCGCCCTTGGCGAACCAGCGGCCGATGATTTCCTCGGTCAGGCCCTTGTTCTCCCAGCCGTACACATTGGCCGTGTCGAAGAAGTTGATGCCCGTCTCCCGGGCAGCGTCCATGATGCCGTGCGCCTCGTCCTCCGGGGTTTTGGGCCCGAAGTTCATGGTGCCCAGGCAGAGGCGGGAGACCTGCAGGCCGGCACGGCCAAGATGCGTGTACTTCATGGTTCCTCGGTTCTTGGGTTGCTGGGATTCCGGGACTATCCGGATTTGCTCCACGGGCTATTCAACACCGCGGCGCGAATACGGGGAAGGGCTGCGGGCCATGCCGGAGTCGCCGGCAGGATAGCCTGAGAGCGCACAATCCAGGAACGCGCCGGGAGGATAAGTGGCCGAATCGTACTACCGCTCACTGGGTGAGGGGACTTTTGAATCAACCCGTCACACGCAGGGGGCCTGGAACGAGGACGAACAGCACATGGCGCCCGTCGCCGGGCTGCTGGTGCACTGCCTCGAAGAAGCCGACCCGCGTCCCGGAATGCGCCTGGCACGTGTCAGCTTCGAAATCCTGGGCGTGATTCCGCAGGGGGTCTTCGACGTCACCACCAAGGTCATCCGTGCCGGACGCACCATTGAACTGCTCGAAGCTGAACTGACTGCCGGCGGCCGCACTGCCGTCCGTGCCACGGCCTGGCGCCTGTCGCTGGGGGACACCACCGAGGTGGCAGCCGTGGAAGATGAGCCGATGCCCGGCCCGGAACAGGCCGACGGCTTTGACGGGATGACGGCCTGGCCGGGGGACTTCATCAACAGCCTCGAGTTCCGGGCGGTTCCGGGGCTGCGTCCCGGACGCGGCCAGGTCTGGGTGCGCTCGCCGTATGAAATGCTCGACGGCGCCGAAGCGTCGCCGATGGTGCGGCTGCTGGGCCTGGTCGACGCCGCCAACGGGGTGGCTGCACGGGTTCCGCCGGGCGGGGACAGCTGGATGTTCCCCAACGTGGACCTGCAGATCCACCTGTACCGCCGGCCCGCCGGTCAGTGGCTGGGCCTGGACACCCGGGTCAGCTTTGGCACGGATGGCATCGGCCTGACCTCTTCGGTGCTGCATGACGAATCCGGGCCGTTTGGGCGCAGCGAGCAGATCCTCACGGTCCGTCCGCTGGGAAGGAACTGACCTGTGACGACGGAGCGCGTGCTGGACGTTTACCGGCAGGAAGAGTCCTTTGGTGCTGCAGAAGACCTCCAGCACGCTCTTGAGCTGCTGGCCGCCGCCCGGCGCGGAGAGCTGGGCCCCTCCCTGCGGATCTACCGTCCGCGTCCCACCGTGGCCTTTGGGCAGCGCGACGCCCGCCTGCCGGGATTTCCCGACGCCGCTGCCGCCTGCCGGGACCTGGGCTTCGAACCGCTGGTCCGCAAAGCCGGAGGACGGGCAGCGGCCTACCATCAGGGCTGCCTGATCCTTGACCACATTGAACCCGAGGCCGACGCCGTCACTCATTCGCTGGCGCGCTTCGCCGGCTTTGCCCGGCTGCTCGCCGGTGCCCTGCAGGACGCCGGGGTGCCGGCGGGGGTCGGGGAAATCCCCGGCGAGTACTGCCCGGGGGAGTACAGCGTCCACGGAGGAACCGGTCCCGGGATCAAACTCGTCGGCACAGCCCAGCGCGTGGTGTCCGGAGCCTGGCTCTTTTCCTCAGTGGTGGTCATCCAGGATTCGGCCCCGCTGCGGGAGGTCCTCACCGCTGCCTACAGTGCCCTCGGGCTCGAATGGAACCCTGCCACGGCAGGCGCAGCCGAGGACCTGCGGCCGGGGCTGACCATGGCCGAGGCCGAAGCCGCACTGCTGGCCGGCTACAGCGGCTACGCCAGCCTTCGGTACAGGGACCCCGGGAGCCTGGCGCAGATTGCCGCTGCCGGCGGGCCGGCCTTTCCAACTGCCGCCCCATCCCGTTAGGCTCGGGCAGCGGAAGCAGGCGCGCACCCACGCCTCAGCTCCTTGAATCCCCGACCCCTCAAGCAAAGGACCCGCACGTTGCCCAAGAAGAGCGTCGAAAACACTGCCCTGCGGCTGAAAGCCATCCTCGAGGTCCTGGCCGGTCAGGACCCCTCAGCAGAGAAGAAGACCTCCCGTGCGGAGGTGCTGCGGCAGGCACTTGAACAGGTTCCGCTGCAGGGCACCGAGGCGGAGCTGCTCGCCAGCGGCGTCGCCCGAGGTGAACGTGCCCTGGTCACCGCCAGCACCAAGCTGGTCAAGGCCGGCTGGATCCTGAAGGAAGGGCGGGCCGGCTGGAGCATCACGCCTGAGGGCCGCTCCGCCCTCTCCGAGTTCCCCGATGTAAACCACCTGCACGCGGCACTGAGCGGCAGCAGCCATTCAGCCGGCGCAGTTACCGGCGCCGAGGTGCAGAGCGAAGCGGTGCTGGAGGAGGCTCTGACCGAATCCGACGCGTCCGCCGAACCCGTGGCGCGGGCCAACGGTGCGCACGCGGAAGACCACTACGAGGGGCCGTCTTTCCCGCAGCCCTCCGCCGTGGCAGTGCCAGGTTCCTTCGGCAATGCGCTGGGCGGGACGGACTGGGACCCCGCAGCCGAGGCTGTGCAGCTGGGCTTCGACCGCAGCGATGAACTCTGGAAGCTCAGCGTGGACCTGCCCGCGGGGGACTACGAGTTCAAGGCAGCGCTGAACCGGGGCTGGGGCGAGAACTACGGCCAGGGCGCGCACTTCGACGGCGCGAACTACCGCCTGGAGCACTCCGGCGGACCCCTGACCTTCCTTTACGACCACGCCACCCACACGGTGGTGACCAAACCCGACGGGCTCTAACCGCGGCTGCCGCTGCCGCACACCTGCCCAGGGGGACTATCATCTAGGGCACGGCAACCCGAAGGAGTGCCCATGTTCGAGTACGGCAAGGCGTTCAGCGGATTCGCCGTCAATGATGTGAACTCGGCCCGCCGCTTCTACGGCACAACGCTGCAGCTGCCTCTCACCCAGGACCGGGGACGGCTGCGGCTTGAACTGGCGCCGCAGAACCACGTGCTGGTGTATGAGAAGGCCGGTCATGCCCCGGCCGCCTACACCGTGCTGAATTTTCCCGTGCAGGACGTGGCCGCGGCGGTTCAGGAGCTCAGCGGCCGGGGCGTGGTGTTTGAACTTCTCGGCGGCGACGGCATCTTCCGGCGCGCGGGCACGGCCATGGCATGGTTCCGGGATCCGTCAGGAAACATCCTTTCAATCCTGGAACAGGAATAGCGCGTTTCGTGGCAGGATGGCGCGGTGCCTTCGGCCCGGCAGGCAGGCCGTACCGGCGGATGCTGGCGGCCGCAGCGGCAGCGGGGGTCTACCTCCGCCTGGTTCGTCCCCTGCGGCACGCGGCCGAGCCGGGTGCCGGGCACCGGATGCCCGGAGACGCCGTCCTGACCGGCCCGGTACTGCAGTATTCCCGAAGCATCCTCATTCCGGCTCCGGCAGCGGACATCTGGCCGTTCCTGAACCGGATCGGACACGGCCGGGCCGGCTGGTATGTCTTTAACCGGCTGGGGCTGCCCGACCAGCGGGAAGCAGACCGGGCGGTGCCGCAGCTGCGGGACCTGGACATCGGCGACCTGCTGACCACCAGCACCGGCCACCGGCTGCGGATCAAGGAAGTGCAGCCGCGGGACTGGATGCTCTGGGCCGGCGGCGACGGCCGGTCCACCTGGCTGTGGCTGCTGCAGCCGCTGCGGCCAAACCAGACCCTTCTGGTAGTAAGGGCGCGCTTCCAGTATGGCCTCCGGCGTCCCGGCGCCCTGGCTGCGCTGCCGCTGGACGCCGTCGACTGGGCCTCCCTGCGGCGGACCATGCTGGCCGTCCGGGACCGGGCCGTGCTGCGTTCGGCAACCCGTTTGGGGAAGCGCTGAGCCATTCCCGGGGGCACCGCACGACGGGCTGGCAGCGCCACTGCTAGCTTGGACATATGGAAGAATTTCCTGCCGCCCAGCTGCTGCTGGCTGGACCCCGCGGACGGGAACTCTGCCTGGATCTTGCCCGGTCCCTCGCAATGGAACAGCCGGCATTCGCCTGTGGGAGCAGCGCCCCGCTGCCGCGCGGCATCGGGGAGGAAGCCAAGAGAGTTCTCCGGGTTCTCGGTGCGGTGCCGCACCGGCCGGGAATCACCGTTGCACAAGTGCTCCAAAGCCTGGACCGCGTCGTGAAGTGCGCCTCCTACTGGCAGCCGCCGTCGGACTCCGCGCGCGTGCTGGCTGAACCCGAGGTGAGGGACCTCCTGCTCCCGGTGGCCATCGCCGTCGTCCGCGCGCGGCCCCAGTGGTGGCTGGCCCCCGGTGCGCTCACCCAGTACTACGTTCAGTGGATCGCCAGCACCAGGGTTCCCGGGACGAACCCGCCTACCCTGACCGGCAGCGCCGCCGGACTGCAGCGCTGGCGTGATTCAATTGCGGCGGAAGAAGGCAACACCCCGCTGGTCGCCAACTGGACGGGCCGCTGGTGGTCCATCCCCGCGCTTTCGGACGTCCCCGCCACCACTCCGGCGATTCCCGGGAATGGTCCCGCCGGGCTGCGGATGGTCGAAGACCCGCTGCCCTGGGCCATGGCGCGGACCTATCCGCTGAGAGCCGCGGAAGGCGCCCGGATCTACGAAATTCGGGAAGCGCGCAGCTGGCAGAACCTGGTTTCCGCGTATCCGCTGGAGGTGACCCGCTCGCGCGGACGCAGCTGGGCAGTCAGTTCAGGGAACGCAGAGGCAGATACCTGGTTCTGGGCGATCCCCGACTGGCAGGCGGTGGCCCGGGATTACGACGGCGTCCACCTCAGCGTCGCCGGCTACCTGCGCACCGCCGGGAGTGTGCTCGACGCAGCCGGCATGAAGACCATGCTGGCAGGCTGGGCTCCGGCCGAAACCTGGTGGCTCAACGACGTCCTGGTTCCGGCCGGAGAGCCGGTGAACTGGACGGCCACTCCGGACCGTCAGGGGTGGCAGGTCCAGGCTGCCGCTGTTTCCTGACCTGCCGCCGAAAAACCGCCCACAACTGCCGAGAGGGCAGTTGCGGCCGCTTTGAAGCTTCTTTCGAGCCGTAACTGCCCTCTCGGGGGTGGAACTGTGCTGCTGGGGACAGGAGCTTAGTGGCCCCGGGCGATCCATTCGTCCAGATGCGGCGCCTCGGCTCCGATCGTTGTCGAATCCCCGTGCCCGGTGTTGACTGTGGTTTCGGCCGGCAGCGTCAGGAGGCGTTCCCGGATCGAGTCGATGATGGTGCCGAAGTCGCTGTAGGAACGGCCCGTGGCTCCGGGACCGCCACTGAACAGCGTGTCGCCGGAGAACAGCACCGGGGTGCTGCCCTCTTCGTCTTCCAGCAGGAAGCAGACCGAACCGGGTGAGTGCCCCGGCGTGTGCAGGGCCTCGAGCGTGACCCCGGCGATTTCGAAGGTGTCGCCGTCCTCGATGACATCATCGGGCGCCTCGTCCGGGAACACTGCATCCCAGAGCATCCGGTCTGCCTCGTGCAGGAAAACCGGGGCGCTGAACCGGTCCTGGGCCTCGGCCACGGCACGGATGTGGTCATCGTGGCCGTGGGTGAGCAGGATGCCCATGACTTCCCGGTCACCGACGGCTTCGGCAATCGCGTCGACGTCGTGGGCCGGGTCGATGATGATGACCTGCAGGTCATCGCCGATGATCCAGACGTTGTTGTCTACGTCCCAGGTGCCGCCGTCCAGGCTGAACGTGCCGGAGGTAACGACCTTGTCGATGCGGGCCGCCACTAGAGCTCCACCACCGAGCGCAGGACCTTGCCGTCATGCATCTTGGTGAAGGCTTCCTCAATGTCGCCCAGCCCGATCCGCTCGGAGACGAATGCGTCCAGGTCCAGGCGGCCGAGCTTGTACTGCTCCACCAGCATGGGGAAGTCGCGGCTGGGCAGGCAGTCGCCGTACCAGGAGGACTTCAGGGATCCGCCGCGGCCAAAAACGTCTGCCAGCGGCAGCTCGATCTGCATGTCCGGGGTAGGTACGCCCACCAGGACCACACGGCCGGCGAGGTCGCGGGCATAGAAGGCCTGCTTGTAGGTTTCCGGGCGTCCCACGGCTTCGATAACAACGTCGGCGCCGTTGCCGCCGGTGAGCGCGCGGATGGCTTCCACCGGATCTTCTTCGCGGGAGTTGATGCCGTGCGTGGCACCGTTGGCCAGCGCGAGGTCAACCTTCGCCTGGTCGATGTCCACGGCGATGATGGTGGTGGCGCCGGCCAGCTTGGCGCCGGCAATGGCAGCAATGCCCACGCCGCCGCAGCCGATGACGGCCACGGATTCGCCGCGCTTTACCTCACCGGTGTTGATGGCGGCACCAATGCCGGCCATGACGCCGCAGCCGAGCAGGCCCACGGCGGCGGGATCGACGTCGTCGTCCACCTTGGTGCACTGCCCGGCGGCAACGAGCGTCTTTTCGGCGAATGCGCCGATGCCCAGTGCCGGGGAGAGTTCCGTGCCGTCTTCCAGCGTCATCTTCTGGGTGGCGTTGTGGGTGTTGAAGCAGTACTGCGGCTGGCCCTTGCGGCAGGCACGGCATTCGCCGCACACGGCACGCCAGTTCAGGATTACGCGGTCGCCCGGGGCCACTTCGGTGACGTCGGGGCCGACGGCGGAAACCACACCCGTGGCTTCGTGGCCGAGCAGGAACGGATAGTCATCGCTGATGCCGCCCTGCTTGTAGTGCAGGTCCGTGTGGCAGACGCCGCAGGTGAGGATGTCCACCAGTGCTTCTCCGGGCCCGGGATCCGGAATCAGGATGGTCTCGAGGGAGACCGGGGCGTTCTTTTCCTTGACTACTACAGCTTGGACCTTGTGAACCATGGGGGAGGGCTGCCTCTCGGGAGATGTCTCAGGGGCACCCCGGCGTTCCGGGGCTACTGTTCCATCCTAGGGACGCCGATGCCGGGAGTCACTTTCGCGGCTCCCGGCATCGAATCGGTGAAAGGTCAGGTCAGAGGCCCAGGCGGGACTTCACCTCAGCGGCCGAGGGATTGGTGGCTGCCGAGCCGTCGGGGAAGATCACGGTCGGAACGGTCTGGTTGCCGCCGTTGAGGGCTTCCACCAGTTCCGCCGTGCCTTCGGTGTTCTCGATGTTTACCTCGGTGTAGCCGATCCCCGCCGAGTCCAGCTGGGACTTCAGCCGCCGGCAGTAACCGCACCAGCTGGTGGAAAACATGGTGATGGTTCCGGCCTCGGGAGTGAACGCTTCGGCAGTGACGGACATTGGAGCTCCTTGCTGGTTTGTGTGCTGCTGTTCGACTGCCGGTTCCAACGCTGCCGCAGGCGGTTTGATTCCCGGGAGGTGCCCGGGCCGGGTTGGGCCTGCAGCTGACGGGCAGGGCAGACTGGAGGCATGTGCGGACGATACGTGATGGCCCGGGCCAGCGGTGATCTGGTGGCGGAGGCTGAAGCCGAAGCCGACGCGAACCTTGAGCTGCGCCAGTCCTGGAACATCGCACCGACCTCGGATGTCCCGGTAGTGCTCGAACGGCTGCTCGACGGCGCCGCCGTGCGCCAGGTGCATGTGGCCCGCTGGGGACTGGTTCCGGCCTGGGCCAAGGACATCTCCGTGGGAGTGCGGGCGTTTAATGCCCGCAGCGAAACCCTGCTGGAAAAGCCGACGTTCCGCGACGCCGTGCTGGCCCGCCGGTGCGCGGTACCCATGGAGGGCTATTACGAGTGGCAGAGCGGTCCCGGCGGCACCCGGAAGCCCTGTTATGTCCACCGCGCAGACGGGAAACTGCATTGGTTCGCAGGCCTGTATGAATGGTGGGCGGATCCTGCCCTGGCCGCGGATGACCCGAACCGCTGGCTGCTCTCCGCCTCTGTGATCACGCTGGCTTCACCGGACCCGGAAGATCCCAGCCCCGTCCTGTCCCGGCTCGGAGCCCTGCACGGGAGGATGCCGCTGCCGCTGGCCGGCGAGGACCTGGACCGGTGGATCGCTCCCGGGACCCTGAACGCCACCGCAGCGCTGTCCCTCCTGGGCACCGCACTTGAAAATGCCTACGCTGCGGCCGGTGAATGGAAGATTGAACCGGCGAACCCGGCCGTGGGCAATGTGCGCCATGACGGGCCCTGGCTGCTGGACGCCGATGCGGAACCGAATGAAACGGACGCCGAAGCGGTGCTGTTCTAGGGCACTGCAGATGGTGCCCGGCGAACCGCAGAATCAGCCAGTGGGAAGCGCTGCGCCCGGGTCGCCGGGATCCAGGACGGAGAGACTTACGGTGCCGTCGGCGGCAACCTGCAGTCCGGGGTTGTGGCAGATTTCCCAGCGGAACCCGTCCGGGTCGGTGAAGTAGCCCGAGTAACCGCCCCAGCTCATCTGCATGCCCGGAGCGGCGATGGACCCGCCGGCAGCAGCGGCCTCGTGCAGGATGGCGTCCACATCCTTCGGGGAGTCAACGTTGTGGGCCAGGGTGAACGGCGCCAGGCTGGCCGACCCGGTAGCTCCGGACTCCGCCGCCAGATGGTCGCTGCGGAAGAAGGAGAGCAGTATTCCGTGGCCCACCTGGAAAAACACCACTTCGCCCGGTACGTACTGCAGCGGCTGCCAGCCAAGCCGGCCGTAGAAGGCGTAGGACACTTCGACATCGCGCACGCCTAGGGTAACGACGCTCAACTGGGGCAGCATGTAGGAATCTTCCCACCGAACACCCGGCAAACCCAGAACATGACCCGGGTGTATTTTCGCGCCGCACCGGAGAGGGCTTTGACCGATGACGTTGACGCAGCAGGTGCCGGGGGCTCTTATGGAATGAGGCAGTGCACGTCCAGGGGCGGGGCGGAGACCGGCTAGGGTCAGCCCGCGCTCTCGCGAGAATGCGATGAGGCCCATGAGCACAGCGATCCCCCCGAATTCCGGGCAGCCGAGGTCGGGCCGCCACTCCTCCGACGGCGCCGCTGCGGGTGCATCTGCGCCGGTCCCGGACGGCGGTGCCCCGCCCCGGGACGGCCCGCCCCCCGAAGCAGGGCGCAGTGCAGGGCCACCGGCCTGGCTGCGGATCGTGATCCCGGTGCTGCTGATCATTGTCTGGTTCGGCCTGGGCGGGGTGGGCGGACCGTACTTCGGCAAGATCAGCGAAGTCCAGCAGAATGATCAGGCCTCCTACCTCCCGGCCAGTTCCGCCTCCACGAAGGTCAGCGAACTGCAGCCGGAATTCACTGACAGCGACGCGGTGCCCGCCGTCGTGCTTTATGTCAACGACGCCGGGCTGACGGACGCCGACCGCACCTTCATCCAGGACCGGGAAAAGGCGTTCGCCGACGCCCCGGGGGTCAGCGGCGGGGTCTCCCCGGCCCAGTACTCGGAGGACGGGAAAGCAGCAGAGATCTTTGTTCCGATTACGGATGACGACGCCGCTGCCGACAACGTGGAGAACCTGAGCACTGTGGCGAAGGACGGAGTGCCCGGCGGGCTCACCGCGTACGTGACGGGACCGGCCGGACAGCTGGCGGATATTTCCCAGGCGTTCGGCGGTATTGACGGTGCACTGCTGATCGTCGCGGTGATCGCGGTGCTGGTGATCCTGGTGATTGTCTACCGTTCACCGCTGCTGCCCATCCTTGTGCTGCTGACCTCCATCCTGGCGCTCTCCGCTGCGATCCTGGCCGTGTACTGGCTGGCCAAAGCCGGTGCAGTGACGCTGAACGGGCAGGTGCAGGGCATCCTGTTCATCCTTGGCATCGGCGCAGCTACGGACTATTCCCTGCTCTACGTCTCCCGCTACCGGGAAGCACTGCGCGACCACGCGGACCGCTGGGGGGCAACACGGGCTGCGCTGCGCGGCACGCTGGAACCCGTGACCGCTTCCGCCGGTACCGTGGTGGCGGGGCTGCTGTGCCTGCTGCTCAGCGACCTGAACTCAAACAAGGCCCTGGCGCCCGTGGCATCCCTGGGGATCGTCTGTTCCTATCTGGCCGCCATGACACTGCTGCCGTCGCTGCTCTTCGTCTTTGGCCGGGCCGCGTTCTGGCCGCGGCGCCCGGCGTTCGGCTCTCCGCATCCGGACCGCGACCACCAGGCCCGCGGTTTCTGGCCGGCGGTGGCCCGCACGGTGCGGAACCATTCCCGGCGCACCTGGCTCATCTGCGCCGTCGTACTGGCCGCCGCGGCGGTGGCGGTGGTGGACTTCCGTGCTTCCGGTGTGCCGCAGAGTGACTTTGTGCTGGGCCAGACCGAAGCCAAGGAAGGCCAGGCGGCCCTGGGTGAGCATTTCCCATCCGGGTCCGGCAGCCCGGTGCTGATCGTTGCGCCCGAGCCGGAGCTGAAGTCCGTCGCGGACACGGTGCTGGGAACCAGCGGCATCTCCGACGTCACGGTGGTGGCGCAGGGCACCCCTGCCGGCACCCTGCCCGTCACGGAGGACGGGGTTCAGGTCCCGCCGATCCCCGGTGCCGAAAATGCGTCCCCGAAGACCGTGGACGGACAGGTGCTGCTGCAGGCCACCCTGACGGAGAACGCGGACTCGACGGCGGCGGAGGACACCGTCCGTGAGCTGCGCCGGGAACTGGCGGACACTCCGGACACCCTGGTGGGCGGCACCACCGCCACCACCGTGGACACCAATGACGCGGCAGAGCACGACCGCAATCTCATCATCCCGGTGGTGCTGGTGGTGATCTTCTTCCTGCTGATGCTCCTGCTGCGGGCGGTGCTGGCACCTTTCCTGCTCATCCTCACCGTCATGCTGTCCTTCGGGGCGACGCTGGGCATCTCCGCGCTGCTGTTCAACTACGTGCTGGACTTCCCCGGTGCGGACCCGGCGGTGCCCCTGTACGGGTTCATTTTCCTGGTTGCCCTGGGCGTGGACTACAACATCTTCCTGATGACCCGTGTGCGGGAGGAGAGCATCCTCCTGGGCACCCGGGACGGGATCATCCGCGGACTGATGATCACCGGCGGCGTGATCACCTCCGCCGGAATCGTGCTGGCTGCGACGTTCGCGGCGCTGGGGGTGATCCCCGTGCTGTTCCTGGCCCAGCTGGCCTTCATCGTGGCCTTCGGCGTGCTGCTGGACACCCTGGTGGTGCGCTCGCTGCTGGTTCCGGCGCTCTCCTACGACATTGGCCGGCGTATCTGGTGGCCCTCGAAACTCGGCCGGGCGGAGGAACCGGAAAAGGCCGCCGCAGGGTCCCGGTAAACTGGAAGCCATGGGAGAAACAGTGGAAACAGACCCGACTACCGAACAGCTTGGGGCCGTACGCACGGCCATTGACGAGATCGACGAAGAAATTGTGGCGCTGATCTGGCGCCGGGAGCGCCTGGTCCGCCTGGCCGGGGGACTGAAGGACGACGACGCCCAGGTCCGCGCCAGGGACCGGGTTGAGGAAGTCATCAACCACGTGCGGGAAGCCGCGCAGGCGCAGGAACAGGACTCCACCGTGGTGGAAAAAACCTACCGCGCCATGATCGATGCGTTCATCGACTACGAACTGCGCACCCGGCATGAGGATGAAGCGCAGGCACGGCTGGACGCCTTCAGCCGCAGCTAATCCAGTAATCCGGTTACCAGGCAGCGGGAGCCGATCCCAGCGGAGCCGCGGGAAGATCCCACGCCATTGAAGGAACCGGCCCAACAGAGCTGAACACCAGAGGCGCTGCCAGCCGCTCACCGGGCCCCCACCAGGTCTGCTCCGCAGCCCGGGGCAGCGCAGGGGGCGTCGGCTCCGGTGGCGACTCCCAGGGCGGAGGCACCGGCCGGCGGGCGTCCGCCGCGCGCTGCAGTTCCACCGCTGTCCTGGCCAGGGACAGCCTCGCGGCATACACCTCACCGTCCAGCCGCCGGGTCCAGGCGCGCACTGCTGCGGCCGCAGCAAGGTACCCGGTTGCGTGGTCCAGGGCCTGGACCGGCAGCGGCAGCGGGGCATCCGCCGCGGACCAGGCCATGCCGGCGTCGGCAATCCCCGACGCCGTCTGCACCAGCGAATCAAAGCCGCGCCGTCCGCGCCACGGACCGGTCCAGCCCCAGGCATTGACCGCCACGGTTACGACGCCGGGGCGCAGCTGCTGGAGGCGGTGTTCGTCCAGTCCCAGTCCGGTGAGGGCACCGGGACGGTAGCCGTGCACCACCAGGTCTGCGGCGGAGATCAGCTCGCGGACCCTCGCAGCGCCCTCGGGCGTGCGCAGGTCCAGCCGGGCGCAGCTCTTGCCTACCGTCATTTCCGCCTCCAAAGCAGGTTCCTGCCAGCTTGGCGGATCGATGCGCAGGACCCGTGCCCCAAACCCGGCGAGGAAGCGGGTGGCCACAGGTCCGGCGATGACGCGCGTGAGGTCCAGGACCCGGACGCCGTTCAGCGGCCGTTCAGGGGTTCCGGACGTGTCGGCGGGCGGCCGTGCGCCGCGTCGGGTCCAGCCGATCAGGGGTTCGGCCCGGACGGCCTGTCCCTGTGGGTGGGCCCGCCACTGCTCAGCCGTACGCAGCCATGCCGCACAGCCGCCGGCCTCCACCACCGCATCTTCCAGTTCCCCGCCTTTCCATGCCCTGACAGCAACGGCCGCTGTCTCGGGCCCGGTATCTGCGGGAAGGCCCAGGACGGCGAGCGCAGCGCGTCGGTGGTGCGGGGCATTGGTGTGCAGCCGGATCCAGCCGTCCGCACACGGATAATCGCGTGAGAGCGGGTCCCAGGGCGGAGGCACCTCCCAGCCGGCAGGACGGAAGGACCCGCCGAACCACGCCCGGGAAAGATCCGGGTCTGCTTCGGCATGCACCGGGACGCCGGAAAGCCGCGAGGAGAGCTCTGCAACCGCGCTGCCCGCTGCTGCCACGGCCGCGGCCGCGAAGGAGCGCACGGGATAGCACGACTCCATGCAGCAGCTCCCTTCGGATCCGGATTCCTGTTGCAGTAGGCTACGGCACAGATCCGGGTGCGGACAGATCCTGACCGCGCCCAATGCACCACGTGAAAGGCACGGCAGTTGAAAGATCCAGGCAAGCCCGGCAGCTCCAACTGGAAAGCGGTGGCTGCTGCGCTGGCAGATTCCCGCCGCCTGGACCTCTACGCCCGGATCATTACCGCGGCAGGACAGGGCGAACCGCTCCTGGGAGAGGACCTGGACCGTGCGGAAGCCAAATCGCTGACCGCCCTGCTGAGGGCAGGGCTGGTCCGGGCCGGGGGAGACGGCCTGCACCCGGTGCCCGGGGTTTTCTCCCGCCTGCTCGCTGCTGACCGGGCGCCCAGGGACGAGTCCCCGCTGAGGCACCTGGGCCGGGGCAGCTCCGGCAGCCTGCCTTCCAAACGAGCTGACCGCCTGGAAGTCCTGCACTACCTGGCCGGTGAGGTCTTTTCCCGGCACGGGGTACTGGACGCCGGTGCCGGAACCCCCGCCGCCAGTCCTGCACGGCTAACGGAAGCCGAGGTCACCGGCCGGCTGGCCGCCTTTACTGAGGATCCGGCGATGTTCCGGCGTGCCATGGTCGACGAAGGAATCGTCCGGCGCAGCCCGGATGGCTCAAGCTATTGGCTCACCAGGCCGCGGCCTGCTCCCGGCATGGAGTTTGCCGGCTGAAAAGCAGTTTCCGTGCCGGCGCTACGACGTTCCCTCTTCGAGGATCGACACGATGGAGAAGAGCGTAAAGCAGACAGCTCCGAGTCCAACCAGCACGTGCGCTCCCACAAAGAATGCCGGGTCCGTGCCTGCGGCTTCAAAGAGGAACGCGGCGAAAAACAGGCAGGTGAGAGCCGTTCCGATGGGCATGAGCGGGATGCGGTTGGCCAGGGCAAACGTGCGGCGCCAGACGAGGGCGAGCAGCAGTACTTTTGACAGGATGCTGAAGCAGATCAGCCCCAGGCCGATCAGCACGCACCCCGGGGCCAGCCGGTAGGGCTCATCCGAGCTGAACAGCACGAAGAGCCCGAGCACAAGGTTGGCCGTGCCCGCGGCACCGACAAGCCAGGCCCAGGCGAAGCGCTCAGCGTCACTGAAGACGTTGCGAACCTGGCGGACGATGCTGGCCACCAGGGCGATGAGCGACGCGCAGATCGCCGAGAGGCCAATCAGAACGTGGCCGGCGACGAAACCGGGCATGTCTGAGCGCAGCAGCAGACCGGTTGCGAGGCAGAAACCGGTGACCGCCGCCGCCGCCGGTACTGCGATCAGCACAGCGCCGGCGGCACGGGAGTGCGCACCGTCCGGAGGGCCGCCCATGGGCTCCAGCAGCTGTGCTGACTGGATCAGGGTGAATTTCGTGGATGCGGCCGCCACGGTGCTGACGCACATGGCGACCAGGCCGATGCCGAGCACAACGAATCCGGCGGTGAGGTTCTCCGGGGCGTTGCCCCGGTTGGCCAGGACGATGCCCCAGACGATGGCTGCGGCAGCAGCCACGTAGCCGGAGAGCGGAAGGGCGATGCTCCACCCGCGCCCGTAGCGGTCGATGAGCTGCCGGATGATGGTGGCCGCCGTGGTGAACAGCGCATAACAGATGGCCGTCAGTCCCACGTTGACGTGACCGGCAACAAAGTGGTCGGCATCGTCCGGCCCCGCCAGGATGTAGAGGCCATAAGAGAGGCACACTGCGCCCATCAGGAGGGGGATGGCGCGAAAGATGACGCTCATCGTTCCGTTCATATTGTCCACTTCATGGTGCACCCCGGAGCACTCAGGGATCCCGTGCGGTTTAGGCGGCCAGACCGGTCCGCGGATAGTGCAAGTTTGCGCCCCGTCCTGCCGCGGAACAATGCCCCGTGCGGGGAGCCGATACCGGCGGGGGAACTTCGGGCTCTGCATGCCGGATGCGCCTGGCCTTCCCGGCGGCAGCCGACCACAACAGCCGCAGCGGACCGTTGACTTGGCCGGACGGCGGGCGTCGAATGGGTAGTGGGTTTTGGTTCCAGAACATCCATGGATGACTTCCCTAGGAGGCGTCATTGGCCGCTCGATTCACTGCCCACGGAGCCGAAGCCATCCATCCGGTGGCCCGGACCGCCACCGACCTGGGGTCACCGGCGTCGTCCTCCCAAACGGTACCCGCGCCCGCAGCGCCGGCACCGCCTGAACCGCCGCCCGGGCAGGGGCAGGGAGCACCGGCGCCGCATAACCGCCGCCAGCTGGCACTGGTCTTCAGCGGACTGATCATGGCAGTGCTGATCTCAGCGCTGGACCAGACAATCGTCTCCACTGCACTGCCCACGATCGTGGGCGACCTGCGCGGACTTGAGCACCTGTCCTGGGTCATCACCGCCTACCTGCTGACGTCCACGATCGGGCTGCCTATTTACGGCAAGCTCGGTGACCTGCTGGGACGGAAGAACATCTTCATCTTTGCGATTGCGGTCTTCCTGCTGGGATCAGCGCTTTCGGGCCAGGCCCACAGTATGGGCGAGCTGATTGCCTACCGGGCGCTGCAGGGCGTTGGCGGCGGCGGGCTGATCATCGGCGCGCAGGCGATCATCGGGGACATCGTTTCGGCACGCGACCGCGGCAAGTACATGGGCCTGATCGGCGCAGCCTTCGGCGTTGCCTCAGTCAGCGGACCCCTGCTCGGAGGGTACCTGACCCAGTACTGGTCCTGGCGCTGGGTGTTCTACATCAACCTGCCGCTCGGGGCGATTGCCCTGGCACTGATCATCACCTCCCTGCACCTGCCCAAGCGCAGCGCTGCCGGCATCAAACTGGACTATCCCGGCGCCGTCCTGCTTGCGTTTGCGAGCGCAGCACTGGTGGGCATCACCAGCTGGGGCGGAACCACCTATGCCTGGACATCCCCGACCATCCTTGGGCTTGGCGCGGCAGCCCTGGTGGCCATCGCGGTGTTCATTCCCGTGGAGCTGCGGGCACCGGAACCAATCCTCCCGCTGCGGCTGTTCAGGATCCGCAACTTTGTTGTCTGCTCACTGGTGGGGCTCGCCGTCGGGCTGGCGATGTTCGGCAGCATTTCCTACCTGCCGACCTTCCTGCAGATGGTCAACGGCGCCAGCGCCACCGACTCGGGACTGATGATGCTGCCCATGACCGCAGGGCTGCTGCTCAGCTCCATCGGAACCGGACAGCTCATTTCCCGCACCGGCAGGTACAAGATCTATCCGATCCTGGGGTCGCTGGTGATGATCCTTGGGCTGCTGCTGCTCTCGCGCATCTCCGCAGAAACTCCGTACTTGTTCACGGCGCTGGGCATGTTTGTACTCGGCCTGGGAATTGGGGCGCTGATGCAGAACGTCGTGCTGATCGTGCAGAACAGTGTTCCGCCCCAAAACATGGGCACAGGGGTCTCCTCGGCGAACTACTTCCGGCAAATAGGCGGAACGCTTGGGATCGCCGTCTACGGCTCGGTGTTTATCTCCCGGCTCAACGACCAGGTGGCCAACGCCCCTGAAGCCGTACGCGGGGTGACCAGCCAGGGGGTGAACTCCATTAGCCCGTCCCAGCTCAAAGCCCTGCCGGCTCCGGCGCGCGACTTCATTGCCGACGCGTTCGGCACCGCACTTCCCCCGATCTTCCTGCTCGGAATCCCAGCGCTGGGCGCCGCCTTCGTGCTGACGCTCTTTATTCGAGAGATACCGCTGGCGAAGACAGCCAACGTTCAACTGGAAGGGGAGGCGCAGCGCTGATGGCCTCAGGTGCACATGCGGCAGTACCCGCCCGTGCCGGCCACACGGAGAGTCTGCAGGACGAGGGCGCGCCGCGCGGACGGGTGCTGGTCTTTACCGGGCTGGTCCTCTCCGTCCTGCTGGCGGCGCTGGACCAGACCATCGTCGCCACGGCCCTGCCCACCATCGTGGGAGACCTGAACGGGCTGGAACACCTGTCCTGGGTAGTGACCGCCTACATCCTGGCCGCGACCATCGGGCTGCCCGTCTACGGCAAGCTCGGAGACCTCTTTGGCCGCAAGAACATCTTCATCTTCGCCATCGCCGTCTTCCTGCTCGGATCCGTCCTCTCCGGCCTGGCGCAGAACATGGGTGAGCTGATCGCGTTCCGGGCTATCCAGGGCATCGGCGGCGGCGGACTGATGATCGGCGCGCAGGCGATCATCGGAGACCTGGTCTCCCCCCGGGAACGCGGGCGCTACATGGGGCTGATCGGCGCCTCCTTTGGACTCGCGTCCGTCGGCGGACCGCTGCTGGGCGGCTGGATCACCGATTCATGGTCCTGGCGCTGGGTGTTCTACATCAACGTGCCCATCGGAGCCGTCGCGCTCGCCGTCGTCATTACCTCCCTGCACCTGCCCAAAGTCCCGCGGTCCCGGCCGCGGCTGGACTATGCCGGTGCCGGGCTGCTCGCTGTCGCTTCCACTGCACTGATCCTGGTGACCAGCTGGGGAGGAACGACCTATGACTGGGGAAGCCCGCAGATCCTCGGTCTGTCCGCGGTTGCAGTGCTGTCCGGAGCCGCGTTTGTGTGGGCGGAACGCCGGGCCAGCGAGCCGATCCTGCCGCTGGACCTGTTCCGGCTGCGGAACTTCCTGATTCCGGTGCTGGCGGGTATCGCCGTCGGAATAGCAATGTTCTCCACCATCTCCTACCTGCCGACGTTCCTGCAGATGGTCAACGGTGCCAGCGCCACCGAATCCGGGCTGATGATGCTGCCGATGATGGCGGGACTGCTGCTGACCTCGATCGGTACCGGCCAGCTGATCGCGCGCACCGGGCGGTACAAGATCTATCCCGTTGCCGGCTGTGCAACGGTTATAGCAGGCCTGGTGCTGCTGTCCCGGATCTCCCAGGACACTCCGTACTGGTTTACGGCAATTGGGATGGCGGTGCTGGGCCTGGGGATCGGCGCGCTGCTGCAGAACCTGGTGCTGATCGTGCAGAACAGTGTGCCGCCTAAGAACATGGGAACAGCCATCTCCGCCGCGAACTACTTCCGCCAGATCGGTGCCTCCTTCGGGATCGCTGCCTTCGGCTCGATCTTCATCCAGCGGCTGACCGGCCAGCTTGCCGATGCCCCGGCAGGGACCGCGGGGATGCTTCCTGCAGAGAGCATCAATTCGCTCACGCCGGCGGTGCTGCAGGCACTTCCCGGTCCGGTGCAGCAGGCAATTGGAGCCGCGTTCGGCACGGCGCTGCCGCCGATCTTCCTGCTCAGCATCCCCCTCGTGGCAGCAGGGGGTGTGCTGTGCCTGTTCATTCGGGAGATTCCGCTCTCAACCCAGTCCCGGGTGGAGGCGGCTGCGGAGTAGCAGAGGAACTCCCACCCGGTTCATAGGGGGCACTGTGCTGATTGTCAGAGTGCAGTCGTACACTGGAGATTCGAATATATGTTCGAATCAGGTTTTGTCCTGGAACAACGGTGCACGCGGTGCGCGCACCGGTTCAGGGCACCGGCCGGATACCAATTCAGCACGGCTACAGGCACAGCGAGGGGCAGCCATGGGACTTTTCAGTGAAGCAATTGAGGTGGTGTGCTCGCCGGCGGGCATACCACTGCGTCTTATCTGGCAGGGCAGGACCTACAAGGTGGCAGCCAATCCCGTGCGCTGGTATGAACGGCGACGCTGGTGGGAAGAGGAACCCCGGGCAGAACGCGGACACGGCCCGGGGCTGGTGGATTCGGAGATCTGGCGGGTCCAGGCGCGCCTGAACCCGCACTCTGCGCTGCGCACGCTGGATATTTCCCGGCAGGCTGCCTCCAACACCTGGCGGCTGATCCGGATTCATGACGCCCTGCGGGAAAGCGCTTAGTGCCGTGTCATGAGCTTTACCCACCTTCACGCTGCCACGGCCTTTTCCGCCCACTACGGCACCTCCTGGCCGGAAGAACTGGCCCAGGCTGCCGCAGCGGACGGCGCGGACGCGCTCGCCTGCACCGACCGCGACGGCCTGTACGGCACGGTCAAGCACCTGCGCGCCTGCATGGATGCCGGCATCGATCCGATCATCGGTGTGGACCTGGCGCTGCTGGACGGGGAAGGCAAAGAAGCAGAAGTGACCGGCCGTGCGGTCATTCTGGCCCATGGGCACAACGGGGGAGCGGGCTACCACGCGCTGTGCCGGCTCATCTCCGACGCGCACGCAGGAACCTCGCCTTCCCGGGGGCGCGCAGGCCGCCCGCCCGGCGTCACCCTGGAACAGCTTGCCGCGCGTGTGCTGGGCAGTGACGGGGAACCCGTCCTAACCGTGCTCGTGGGACCGTACACCGACGTCGGGCGGGCCATGCGCAGCCGCAGCTACGCCGTCGCCCGTACCCTGTTTCGGCGCTGGCTCTCAGTTATGCCGCGTGCGGCGCTCGCCGTGGAGGTTGTTACGCACCTCAGTTCCCCCGGCACCAACCTCAGCCTGGCCCATGCCGTGCGCATGTTCCGGCTCTCCGATGAAATGCACATTCCCGCGGTGCTGACCAACGCGGTGCGCTACGTGGACGAAGACGGAGCTGCCACCGCGGATGTGCTCGACGCCGCACGTGCCCTGACCTCGATGGCACAGCTGCAGGACCTGCAGCCCAACGGCCAGGGCTGGCTGAAGCCGGGAAAGCAGATGGCAGCGCTCGCGGCGGAGATCAGCGAGGAAGCCGGCTTCGGACGTTCAGGGGCGCTAAAGCTGCTCGCCGGAACCGAGGCGCTCGCAGATGCCTGCCGGATCGACCCGGCGGCAGACATGGGATGGAAGCAGCCGGTGGTCCCGGAAGCCGGGGTCATCGGGATCGACGCCGAACCTGCCCTGGAACTGCGCAGACGCTGTGAAGCGGGAATCGGCAGGCGCTTCGGGCACCTGGGCGGTTCAGCAGAGGCCGCCATGCGCAACCGGCTCGAACACGAGCTGGGGATCATCGAACGGCTCGGCTTTGCGGCGTACTTCCTGACCGTCGCCGAAGTCTCCAACATGATCCGGGACATGGGGGTACGGGCAGCGGCACGCGGATCAGGCGCCTCCTCGCTGGTGAACTACCTGCTCGGCATCAGCCACGTGAACCCGCTGGCACACGACCTGATCTTTGAACGCTTCCTCTCCCGGGACCGCTCCACGCTCCCGGACATCGACATTGACGTTGAAAGCGCCGAACGGCACAACGTGTACCACCGGATCTTCGAACGCTTCGGAGAGCAGCGGGTCACCCTGATGAGTATGCAGAACGGTTACCGGGCACGCGGCGCCGTACGTGACGCCGGACTGGCCCTGGGGATGCCCGAAGAGGAGGTCGGCGCCGTGGCGAAGGCGCTGTGGCGGTTCTCGGCGAGCCACTTCCGTGAGGCGCTCGCAGAGAAACCCGAACTGCGCGGCGTTGCCGAAGCCGTGCAGCAGAACCGGCAGCTGGATCTGCTGGTGGACCTGACCGAACGGCTGGACCGGCTGCCCCGGCACATCTCCATGCACCCGTGCGGGGTGATCCTGGGGGACACCTCCCTGCTGGACCGCACACCGGTGCAGCCCAGCGGCCTGGGCCTGCCCATGTCCCAGTTCGACAAGCACGACATGGATCCCATGGGCATGCTCAAGCTCGACGTACTGGGCGTGCGGATGCAGTCCGCCATGGCCTTCGCGCTGAACGAGGTGGTCCGGGTGCATTCCGGCGGAGACGACGTCGCCAAAGCCGGAAAACACGTCCGGGAAACAGAACCCCGTCCGGAGTGGATCGCCGAAGACGGGCGGATCGACCTGGACGCCGTTCCGCTGGATGATGAGCCGACCTTTGAACTGATCCGCAGCACCCACACCCTGGGCTGTTTCCAGATCGAGTCACCCGGGCAGCGGGAGCTGGTGGGCAAGATGGCTCCGCGGGACTTCAACGACCTGATTATCGACATTTCCCTGTTCCGGCCCGGGCCCATGAAGTCGGACATGGTCCGGCCGTTCCTGGAGCACCGCCACGGCTGGGCTCCGGCGGTGTACCCGCACGAATCGCTGCGCCCGGTACTGGCGGAAACCCACGGTGTGACGGTCTTCCATGAACAGGTGCTGCGGACCTTCGACGTCTTTACCGGCTGCGGGCTGGCCAAGGCCGATGAGCTGCGCCGGCTGCTGGGCAACCCCGCAGCCGAACAGGGGGTGGAGGATTTCTTCCGGCAGGCTGCAGAAAAGCGCGGCTACGACGAGCAAACCATAGAGAACGTCTGGGGGACGCTGAAGGCCTTCGGCAGTTTCGGTTTCTGCAAGGCCCACGGTGCCGCGTTCGCAGTGCCCACCTACCAGTCGGCGTGGCTGAAGACCCACCACCCCGAAGCGTTCCTTGCCGGAATCTTCGAACACGATCCCGGCATGTACCCGCGCCGGCTGCTGGTGGCTGAAGCACGCAGGATGGGCATTCCCATTCTGCCGCTGGACATCAACCGCAGCGGCGAGCAGTACCGGGTGGAATGGGTTCCGGCCGTCCCCGAGGCACCCGGGCGCAAGGCGCGTCCCGGGAGATTCGGGATCCGGCTCAGCTTCGCCGGCATCTACGGGCTCTCGGCAGCGGAAGTCCGGCGGATCGCCGCCGGGCAGCCGTTCGACTCCCTGGCGGACCTGCGGGCCCGCGCCAGACTCTCCCGGCCGTCTATCCAGCGGCTGGCCCAGCTGGGCGCTTTCGACTCGCTGTCCCGCGAGACCGGTTCCCGCGGCACCCGGGCAGACCTGCTGCAGCACCTGGCTGAAACGTCCGGCAAATCCGGGACCCGGAAATACGATCCAATCCCGGGCCAGCTGGCGCTTCCGCTGGGCGACACCGAACTGGCCAACCTTGTGCCGCAGCTGCCTGAACCCACGCTGCCGGAGCGGGTCCGCACTGAACTGGACCTGCTCGCCGTCGACGTCAGCGCGCACCTGGTGGACAGCTACGAGCCGCTGCTCGCTGCCCTGGGGGTGACCAAGGCCGAATCGCTGCTGGGGCTGCGCAACGGGTCCGAGGTTCTGGTGGCCGGTATCCGGGTGGCCACCCAGACCCCGCCGATGCGCGGAGGACGGCGGGTGGTCTTTATCAGCCTGGACGACGGTACCGGCTGCGTGGACTGCACTTTCTTCACCGAGGCGCAGGAAAAAACCGGTCCGCTGCTCTTCGGCACCGAGCTGATGCTGATCCGCGGACTGACCCGGCGCACCGGCCCCCGGGGCATGAGCCTGCAGGCGCTCCAGGCCTGGGACCTCACGGACACCGCCTCCCTGCCACCGCCGCGGACAGCGGGAAACGGTCCCGGTCCGGGTGCCGGCAGCCCGGCGAACCGGCCGCGCGGCCGGTTGGTCGGGCTGAAGAACAGCGGATAACATCGTAAGGGCGCGCACCATAGCTGCACGGGCAAACCCGTGCTCAAGCGCCAGTACAAACGAATCAAGGAGACAACGTGTCAGTGCCGGAACAGTTCACCCTCATCGTCGACGGCGAAGAGACCACGGTGGATACTGGCACCACCGGTGCTCAGCTCTTCTTTGAGCGCCGCGAAGTCGTGGTCATGCGTGTCGACGGAGTCCTGAAGGACCTCGACACCCCGCTGGCTCCGGGGCAGAGCATCGAAGCCGTAACCATCGATTCCGAAGACGGCCTTAACGTCCTGCGCCACTCCACCGCCCACGTGATGGCCCAGGCCGTCCAGCAGCTGCGCCCCGACGCCAAGCTGGGCATTGGCCCGTACATCAAGGACGGCTTCTACTTCGACTTCGACGTCGCCGAGCCCTTCACCCCCGAGGATCTGAAGACACTCGAGAAGATGATGCAGAAGATCGTCAACTCGAACCAGAAGTTCGTCCGCCGCGTGGTCAGCGAAGAAGAAGCCCGCGAAGCGATGGCCAACGAGCCGTACAAGCTCGAGCTGCTCGGCAAGAAGGACGGCGCCGAGGAAGCCGGCGAAGGCGCGAACATTGAAGTCGGCGCCGGCGAGATCACCATCTACGACAACGTTGACCGCAAGTCCGGGGACACCGTCTGGTGCGATCTGTGCCGCGGCCCGCACCTGCCCAACACCAAGCTGATCTCCAACGCCTTCGCGCTGACCCGCTCCGCCGCCGCCTACTGGCTGGGCAACCAGGCCAACCAGCAGCTGCAGCGCATCTACGGCACCGCCTGGCCCACCAAGGATGACCTCAAGGCCTACCAGGAGCGCCTGGCCGAGGCAGAGCGGCGCGACCACCGCAAGCTCGGCACCGAACTGGACCTGTTCTCCTTCCCGGACGAACTCGGTTCCGGCCTGCCGGTGTTCCACCCCAAGGGCGGCATCATCCGCAAGGCCATGGAGGACTACTCCCGCCAGCGCCACACCGAAGCCGGCTACGAGTTCGTCTACACCCCGCACATCACCAAGGGCGACCTGTACGAGGTTTCCGGCCACCTGGACTGGTACCGGGACGGCATGTTCCCTCCCATGCACGTTGACGAAGTCACCGACCCGGAGACCGGCGAGGTCACCAAGCCCGGCCAGGACTACTACCTGAAGCCGATGAACTGCCCCATGCACAACCTGATCTTCCGCTCCCGCGGACGGTCCTACCGCGAACTGCCGCTGCGGCTCTTCGAATTCGGTTCGGTCTACCGCTACGAGAAGTCCGGCGTCATCCACGGCCTGACGCGCGTGCGCGGCATGACCCAGGACGATGCCCACATCTACTGCACCCGCGAGCAGATGAAGGACGAGCTGACCAACACGCTGAACTTCGTGCTGGACCTGCTCAAGGACTACGGCCTGGATGACTTCTACCTGGAGCTCTCCACCAAGGACCCGGAAAAGTACGTCGGTTCCGATGAGGTCTGGGAAGAAGCCACCCGCACCCTGGCCGAGGTAGCTGAAGCCTCCGGCCTGGACCTGGTTCCGGATCCCGGGGGAGCAGCCTTCTACGGTCCGAAGATCTCCGTGCAGGCCCGCGACGCCATCGGCCGCACCTGGCAGATGTCCACCATCCAGCTGGACTTCAACCTGCCCGAGCGTTTCGAGCTCGAATACCAGGCAGCCGACGGCACCCGCCAGCGCCCGGTCATGATCCACCGTGCCCTGTTCGGTTCGGTTGAGCGCTTTATGGCCGTGCTCACCGAGCACTACGCCGGTGCGTTCCCGGCCTGGCTGGCTCCGGTCCAGGTAGTGGGCATCCCCGTTGCCGAGGCATTCAACGACTACATGTACGACGTCGTGGACAAGCTGAAGGCCGCGGGAATCCGCGCCGAGGTCGACGCCGGAACGGACCGCTTCCCGAAGAAGATCCGCACCGCCTCGAAGGAAAAGATTCCTTTCGTCCTGATCGCCGGCGGCGAGGACGCTGAGGCCGGGGCAGTCTCCTTCCGCTTCCGTGACGGCAGCCAGGACAACGGCGTGCCGGTGGAGGAAGCCGTGAAGCGGATCGTCGAAGCTGTCCGGAACCGGGACAAGTAGCGGTACGGGGGAGTCCAGATGGAAAGCCAGGAACAGTATCCGCACGACGGCGATGTGACGGACAATTTCGAACTCGCCGGAGTGCCGGACGCGTTCCAGCGACTCTGGACTCCCCACCGGCTGGCCTACATCAAGGGCGGGCAGGACCAGGTCTCCTCCAAGGACAACTGCCCGTTCTGCACCGCCCCGTCCCACTCGGATGAGGAGGCCCTGATTGTCCACCGCGGCCGGCACGCCTTTGTGATCCTGAACCTGTTTCCCTACAACGCCGGCCACCTGCTGGTCTGCCCGTACCGGCACGTTCCGGACTACACCGACGTCGACACCGAGGAGACAGCGGAAATCGCTGCCCTGACCCAGACAGCCATGCGCGTGCTGCGGAAAGTCTCCGCACCGGCGGGCTTCAACCTCGGGATGAACCAGGGTGTGGCCGGCGGTGCCGGGATTGCTGCGCACCTGCACCAGCACATCGTGCCGCGCTGGAGCGGTGACGGGAATTTCCTTCCGATCATCGCCCACACCAAGGCCATCACGCAGACCCTGGGCGAAGTACGGCAAATGGTTGCCGATGCCTGGCCTGCCTCCGAAACTTCTTCCAGCAAACCGTTCCCTGACAGCGGAACGGATGAGGCTTAACACGTGCTCAACAAATATGCCCGCGGTTTCTTTACCGCGCTTTTCACTCCGCTTGCTTCCTGGCTGATCCGGCACCGGGTCTCACCCGACGCGGTGACGATTATCGGCACCCTGGGTGTCATGATCGGTGGCCTGGTCTTTTATCCGCTGGGCCAGCTGTTCTGGGGCACGATTTTCATAGTGCTCTTTGTGTTCTCCGACGTGATTGACGGCATTATGGCCCGCCAGCAGGAACGCAAAGGAAAATGGGGTGCCTTCCTGGACTCAACCCTGGACCGGTTTGCCGACGGCGCGCTGTTCGCCGGCGTGAGCATCTGGTTCTTCACCGGGGGCGGCAATGACGCGATAGGAATCGCAGCCCTCATCTGCCTCGTACTGGGCATGCTGGTCTCCTACATCCGGGCCAAGGCCGAGTCGCTTGGCTTCAACGCCAACGTGGGACTGGCCGAGCGCGCCGAGCGCCTGGTCTTCCTTCTGACCGCCACCGGCCTGGTTGGGCTGGGGATACCGGAGCCGGTGCTGCTGGTGGTGCTCATCGCGCTGTGCCTGGCCAGCTGCGTCACGATTGCCCAGCGTATGGGTACGGTGCGGCGCCAGTCCGCCGCCGCCGGCGTCGTTGGCGAGGACCTGGACCAGGACCTGGGTAAAGATACGTAGCGCAACCCCGCGGTGAACGGTATGCGGGCTTACGATTGGCTTTCCTGCCGAACTACCAGAGAGCTCCGCCATGCCTACAGATTCTCCGTCCCAGCCCACCGCCGCAACTGGTGGCAGCCGCGTGAAGCGCGGCATGGCTGAAATGCTCAAGGGCGGCGTCATCATGGACGTCGTCACTGCCGAACAGGCCCGGATTGCCGAAGACGCCGGCGCTGTTGCCGTCATGGCGCTGGAACGCGTTCCGGCAGATATCCGCGCGCAGGGCGGCGTGTCGCGGATGAGCGATCCGGACATGATCGACAGCATCATCGACGCGGTTTCGATCCCCGTGATGGCCAAGGCCCGGATTGGGCACTTCGTTGAGGCGCAGGTGCTGCAGTCCCTCGGCGTCGACTACATCGACGAGTCCGAGGTGCTTACCCCCGCTGACTACGCCAACCACATCGACAAGTGGAAGTTCACCGTTCCGTTTGTCTGCGGTGCCACCAACCTGGGTGAAGCACTGCGCCGGATCAACGAGGGCGCGGCCATGATCCGTTCCAAGGGCGAAGCAGGCACCGGCGACGTTTCAAACGCCACCATGCACATGCGCCAGATCCGTACCGAAATTGCCCGGCTTTCCTCACTGCCCGAGGATGAGCTCTACGTGGCGGCCAAGGAACTGCAGGCCCCGTACGAACTGGTGAAGGAAGTCGCTTCCGCCGGCAAGCTCCCCGTGGTGCTCTTCACGGCCGGAGGCATTGCCACCCCGGCGGATGCCGCGATGATGATGCAGCTGGGTGCCGACGGCGTCTTCGTCGGCTCGGGCATTTTCAAGTCCGGCAATCCGGCCCAGCGCGCCGCAGCGATCGTCAAGGCCACCACCTTCCACGACGATCCGGATGAGATTGCCAAGGCCTCCCGCGGTCTGGGCGAAGCCATGGTCGGCATCAACGTGGACGAGATTCCGCAGCCGCACCGCCTCGCCGAGCGCGGCTGGTAGGACTTAACCAAAGCAGCGCACCGGTCCCGGGATTATTCCGGGACCGGTGCGTTTTTCGTTTCCTAGCCCAGCGCCATCGAGTAAGTCCGCCCGCGCCCAACCAGCGAGAAGCCGCGGGCTGAACAAAGATCCTGTCCGGCGGCGGTTGCATTCACCACCAGGTGCTCGGCGCCTGCCGCCTCAGCAGCGGCTGCCCCGGCACTGAGCAGAGCGGTTCCGAAGCCCCTGCGGCGGCTGGAGGATCCCACTGCGAGGGAGAAGATCCCGGCCACGTTGGACAGCCCCGCGACGCCTGAGGGGTAGAAGGCGTAGGCCCGGCCGGTCATCCGGGCAGAGTCCCGGGCGGCGATATGCCAGGCCTGCCGGGGCTGGGAATGTCCAACCTGCAGTTCCTCGGCGTCGGCACCGGTGACCTCGGGGGGCTGGACCTCAACGGCGGCGCCGTCGGCGGACCAGGCCTGCGGGGCGCGCACGGGTGCTGTCATCCAGCAGGTCTGCGGTCCGCGGCGGAACCCGAACGTTTCCAGCGGCGCGTGTTCCACGGACCCGCCGAGCCATGCCGTGACCGACGACGCTCCAAGCCGCGAGCCCTCGGCAAGCCCGGGCCGGATTCCTGCCGGTGAGATCTCCTCCGGAAACATCAGCAGAAGCTGCCGGCGGGCCGGGAGCCAGACCCACCGCGACTCGTGGGTGCCGAACGAACGGCCGCCGGTCGCAGAGGCGAGGGCAGAGAACCAGGCGTGCTGCAGGCGCTGGCAGGAGGAAATGGTGGGCATGGTTTTCAGGACAGGCCCCGGCGTTCGAGCAGGGGAGCGAGGTCCGCATCGCGTCCGCGCAGGTTGCGGAAGGACTGCAGCGGGTCCTCTGCGTAGCCCCGGGAGAGCAGCTTGCTGCGGAACGCCTGGCCATTGGCCCGGGTCAGCCCGCCGTTCTCCGTGAACCACTGAACGGTGTCGGCGTCGAGCACTTCGCTCCAGATGTAGGAGTAGTAGCCGGCGGAGTAGCCTCCGGGGAAGATGTGCTTAAAGTAACCGGTGCGGTACCGCGGAGGAACCAGGGCGGGATCGATTCCTGCGTCCAGCAGCGCCTTGTGTTCAAAGGCCTCCGGATCGGATACCGGGTCCTGTCCGGGCGGAAGCACGTGCCAGGCCCAGTCCAGCAGGGTAGCGCCGAGGTATTCGGTGGTCCGGAAGCCCTCACCCCACAGGGACGCGGCCCGGACCTTGTCCAGCAGGCCTGCCGGAAGCGGTTCACCGGTCTGGTAGTGCCGCGCGAAGTTGGCTGCGACCTCATCGGTAAGCATCCACATTTCGTTGACCTGGGAGGGATATTCCACGAAGTCGCGCGGAACTGCCGTGCCGGCAAAGCGGGGGAAGCCGACGTCGGAAAACAGTCCGTGCAGGGCGTGGCCAAACTCGTGGAAGGCGGTCACAACCTCGTCGAAGGTCAGCAGGGCGGGTTCGCCGTCTGCGGGCCTGGAGATGTTCAGGTTGTTCACGACCACCGGCTGGTGGCCGAGCAGCCGGGACTGGGTGACGAGCTCATTCATCCAGGCGCCGCCGCTCTTGGTGTCCCGGGTGAAGTAGTCGCCCAGGAACAGTCCGAGTCCGGTCCCGTCTTCGTCCTGAACTTCCCAGACCCGGACGTCGGGGTGGTAGCCGGTGAGGTCCTTCCGCTCGGTGAAGGTGATGCCGTAGAGCCGGTTGGCGGCGAAGAACACGCCGTCGTGCAGGACCCTTTCGAGCTCGAACCAGGGACGCAGTGCTTCCAGGTCAACGGCGTACTCTTCACGCCGGATCTGCTCGGAGTAGTACGCCCAGTCCCAGGGCTGGAAGTCCTCGACACCGTCGCGCGCGGCAGCGGCACGGAGCTTCTCGGCTTCGGCGCCGGCATTGCGGACTGCCGGCGGCACCAGCCGAGCCAGCATCTCCTCCACAGCGGCGGTGGTGGGTGCCGTCTGGTCCTCCACAGCGTAGGCAGCGTGGTTCTCGTATCCGAGCAGCGCCGCACGTTCCGCACGCAGGGCGGCAATCTCTGCTGCAATGGCAAGGGTGGAGTTCTTGTTGTCCCGGAAACCGCGCTGGACGGACGCTTCAAAGAGCCGACGCCGGACGTTACGGTTTTTCAGCTTCGCCAGGGCGGGCTGCGGGGTGGGGAGGATGAGCGTGAGCAGGTACTTGGCGCTGGATTCCGCTGCCCGGGCCGCGGCGGCCGCGGCGGCGATGTCGTCCGCTGCGAGGCCGTCGAGCTCGGCTTCATCATCGAGCTCCAGGGCCGAGTCGTTGGTGTCGGCGAGCAGCCGCTGGGAGAACGCTGTGCCGAGCTCTGACAGGCGGGTGTTCAGTTCGCGCATCCGTGCCTTGCCGGCGTCGTCGAGCGCAGCGCCGGCCCGGATAAACCGGCGCCGGTACTCAGCGAGCAGGCGGGCCGGCTCCTCGTCCAGGCCTTCCTCCGGCACGGAGTTCACGCGCTCAAAGAGCGCTGAATCCTGATAGATGCTGTCCTGGTGCGCCGAGAGCAGCGGGCTGACTTCCTGCTCAAGGGTCTGGATTTCCTCCGTCGCGTGGGACATCACCGCGTTGGAGAATACTGAAACGGTCCTGGCCAGCAGCTGCCCGGAGGCCTCGAGTGCAGCGATCGTATTCTCGAAGCCGGCGGGCTCCGGATTGGAGGTGATGGCTTGGATTTCAGCCTGCTGCTCCTCCATCCCGGCTTTGAAGGCCGGGAGAAGATCGGCGGTGGTAATTGCTGCGAAATCCGGTAGGCCGTACGGAAGAATGCTCGGCGAAAGTAGGGCGTTGCTCATGTGAATAAACACTTTCACAGGCTTGCCTGCGCAACCAGCCGACGGGCCGCGTATGCTCATCCCGGCGCAGATTGTGCCTGCACACGGCCTACTTCAAACGCACTCGGGGGAACGATGAACGGACACCGCCCACTCACAACTCGCCGCGGAAAGCTCTTCGCAGCCCTGGCCCTGGTGTCCTCCCTGGCGCTGGCGTCCTGCTCCGCTGCTTCCGAAGAGGCCCGGGAATCTCCTTCCGCTGCGGCGTCGTCCGCTGCCCCGTCGGTGGAGCCCACGCCCGAACCGACCGCAACGCCGGGGACCGGCCCGGAGTGCCCGGGCCTCCGCTGCTCGACGGTGATGCTTGCTGGAGACCTGCTGGTCCATCCCCAGCTCTGGGACCAGGCCCGCGCTGACGCCGCGGCGACCGGAAAGCAGCCCCTGGACTTCGAGCCCCTGCTGGAGGGAATGCGCCCATACGTGTCCGGCTCTGACCTGGCCGTCTGCCACATGGAAACCCCGGTCGCGGAGACGGACGGGCCCTATGCGGGCTACCCGATGTTCAACGTGCCCCCGCAGATCCTGACCGCTGCTGCCGCCGTCGGCTACCAGGCCTGCACCACAGCCAGCAACCACACCATCGACGCCGGAACCGAGGGGCTGAACCGTACCCTGGCGGTGCTGGACTCGCTGGGCCTGAAGCACACCGGGTCCTACGCCAGCGAGGCCGACTCCGAAATCCCGCTCATTCTGGACACCTCGGGTGCGCGGATCGGCGTTATCCAGGCAACCTACGGGCTGAACGGACTCGAGGCGGAGTACCCGTGGCAGGTGGACATGCTCGACGCCGGGGACATGATTGCCCGGGCACAGGCTGCCCGGGAACAGGGTGCAGACATTGTGATCGGAGCCGTCCACGCCGGTGAAGAGTACGCGTCGATGCCGAACTCCCAGCAGATCGAAACCGCCCATGCCCTGGCGGACAGCGGCCAGTTCGACATGATCTACGGGCACCACACCCACTCGGTGCTGCCGATCGAGAACTACAACGGCACGTGGATTGTCTACGGACTCGGCAACGCGGTCACCGAGCTCTCGCCCTGGTATGCGGTGAACAATGAAGGACTGATTGTCCGGGCACAGTTCGTTCAGGAGAACGACGGCGCAGAGTGGCGGGTCAGCGACCTCGCCTGGGCGCCGTCCGTGATTGTGCGGGATCCCTACCGCTGGTGCTCGGTTGCCGCCGACCTGCCGCAGGGAGCGTGCGCTTCAGAGGCACAGCAGGCGGAGGTGCGGCAGCGGACTATCTCCGTGGTGGAGTCCATGGGAGCCGGTGAGGACGGAGCGCACGAGTGGCTGGTGTCGGAGGACGTTTCGGCGCGTTGACTCTTGGGCCCGCTTGGCCTCCGCCGGGCGGGTCCGGCGGTTGGCCCCGGCGAGCGGGTCCGGCGGGTCCGGCGGGCGGGCCGGAACGGCGGCAACGAAACTCCTTCGCTCGCAGAGCTCGCTCGGAGTATTAAAGCCGCCTAACCCGGCCCGACCGCCGGGTTCGTTTGGGCCGGGCCCCGCGGCCCGACCGGGGGGTACATTTGGGCCGGGCATGCAAGCGCCTGACCCGGCCCGTCCGCCGGGAGTGTGACGTCACCTCCGTGAGTATTCCTAGTTGACTGTGCGTAAGGGGGTGGACGCAGCGGCCGGTTGCGCGGTAGAACGGCCAGCACAGCCGATGTCCACTGGAGGTCCGGCAGGGTGCAGGGAGTTCATCATGGCAAAAGTGCTGATTCATGCGACGTTGACGCTGGACGGGTACATGGCAGATCCGGAAGGCGGCGTGGACTGGATGTTCGACGTCGACGCGACCGACGAAGACGCGGAGCTGGTGAACCGCGTTGTGGGTGAGGTTGGCGCCGTCGTCGGTGGTGCCAACCGGTCCCGGACAATCGAGGACGGCGAGGAGCCGTACGGCGGCCTGCCGGGAGTACCGGTTTATCTGATGACGCACGAGGCGCAGGAACCCATGGTGAAGGATGGGGTGACCTATACGTTCGTCGTGGATGATATTGCCGGAGCCGTCGAGAGAGCCAAAGCCGACGCCGGGGAGAAGGCAGTGAGCCTGCTCGGCGGGCGGATCTCCCGGCAGTGCCTGCAGCGGGGGCTGGTGGACGAAATCCAGCTGCACGTTGTGCCGATACTGCTTGGTGCGGGTATTTCACTGTTCACCGGGCTGGATCAGCGGGTGAATCTGGAACTGGTTGAGGACGCGTCGTTCGGTGACGGAGTGCATCTGCGGTATCGGGTTCTTCGGTAGTTTCTGCTTGCCCTTCCCTCCCGCTGGGGCCAGTCGCCGGGCCCGCCGGGCGGGCCGGAACGGCGGCAACGAAACTCCTTCGCTCGCAGAGCTCGCTTGGAGTATTAAAGCCGCCTAACCCGGCCCGTCCTGCGGTCCCGCTGTCTGCCGGGCTGGGAATCGGGGCCCGCGCTTCCCACGGTTTGTGACCGGTGGCGGCTGGTGGGGTCACATCGGCCACAGGGGTAACGGAAGCTGGGAATGCTGGGCCGGAACCGGGCCAACAGGCCCGGAAGCCTCGGAGAAGCGGCGCCGAAAACGCAGCGCAGAAAAACTACCGGGGACGGTTGGCAGCGTGGGAACGGGCCAGCTCGGAGAGACGGGCAAGTTCGGCAAGGTCCGCATCCGCGTCGGGAACGGGATCGAAGGAACCATAGCGGCGGGTGACGGCCTGTTCGATCAGGAAGTCGGCAATGGCCGGGTTCTTGGGAAGCAGTGAACCGTGCAGGTAGCTGGCCACAACGTTCTTGTACCGGGCGCCTTCGGTGTCGTCCTTGGTGTTATTGCCCTCGCCCTTGCGGACGACAGCCAGCGGCTTCGCGTCCGGACCCAGGAAGGTCTGGCCGCTGTGGTTCTCGTAGCCGTGGATCTCCCCGAACTCTTCGCTCACGGAGAGCACGTTGCCGATCAGGCGGTCCGGGCCGCCATGGGTTTCAATGTCCAGGACGCCGATGCCCGGAATGAGGACCCCGTCGTGCGTCTTGAAGAACCGGCCAAAGAGCTGGTACAGCCCGCAGATCACGAGCATCGGCAATCCCTCGTCGGCCAGGGCACGCAGCGCCGGGGCCAGAGCCTGCAGATCCTGCTGGATCACCACCTGCCCGCTGTCCTGGCCGCCGCCGCCCACGATCAGGTCCGCGTCGGAGGGGAACACATCGCCCGGGTTGTACTCGGTAACAACCGGGTTGTACCCCTGCCACTTCAGGCGCTGCTTCAGGACCAGGACGTTGCCCCAGTCGCCGTAGATGTTCATGTCCCGCGGATAGAGCTGAACAATGTGGATGTCCCGGCTCATGAGACCACCTCAACCTTCGTGATCTTGGAGAGTTCGCGCCGCACGGCAAGCATGGCGGTGTAGGTGCAGAAGATGCGCATGGGCTGGGTGCCGGCACCGGCAATGAACTTCGCCAAAGCGTCGGGGATGTCCGGAATGACCTCACGTACCGGAACGTCGTCGTACTTCAGCCGCAGGGCCATGTCATAGGCGCGGACACCGGTGACCATGTCCACTCCGCCGGACAGCGTTTCAAAGTCCACGTCCCAGAGCCAGGACATGTCCCGGCCGTCGGCGTAGTTGTCATTGATCGCGATCATGGTCGCGTAGCCGTGCGCGGCGAAGGACTTCAGGCCCAGGCGGAACCCGGAAGGGTTCTTCACCAGCACCAGTTCCAGCGGCGCACCGTTGACGGTCAGGGACTCACCGCGGCCAAAGGCAGGCTCCACGTTGGACAGCGATTCGAACAGTGCGGTCCGGTCCGCCTTGGAGCCCAGGATCTGGCGGGCGAAGGTCAGGGCGGCCGCAGCGTTAAAGACGTTGTACACACCCCGCAGTTTCAGCCCGGTGGTGGTGGATGTGCCGTCAACGAGGAAGTCAGCCTCAGTTTCGGCAACCCGGGTAAGAACGACGTCGGCGGGCTGGGCAGCCGCGATCGCCTCGGAGCGCGAGCCGCGCATCTCGTCGTCGTTGGGGAACGTGCTGCGCAGCGACGCGTCCAGGCCGAAGTACGAAACCTTCGGGCCTGAGAGCGATTCAGCGATGGAAGCCACCCGCGGATCCTCGCGGTTCAGCACCACGGTTTCAGTGGTCGCCTTCGCGATCTGTTCCAACAGCCGGGTGGTCTTGTCGATTTCGCCAAAGCGGTCCAGCTGGTCGCGCAGGACGTTAAGCAGCAGGGCATAGCGCGGCTGGATGAGCTTCACGAAGTGCACAGCGTGGGCTTCGTCCAGCTCCAGGACGGCGATGTCCGCATCCAGGCGGCCGCGCAGGTTCACTTCGCCAAGCAGGGCAGCGGCCACACCTCGGGTGAAATTGCTGCCGGTCCGGTTGGTGAAAACCTTCAGGCCCTGGCCCTCCAGCAGTTCAACAACCATCTTGGTGGTGGTGGTCTTGCCGTTGGTGCCGGAGACGACGGCGACGCCGAGGGGCAGGGTGGAGAGCGTGCGGCGGATGAAATCCGGGTCGATCTTCTCCACCACCAGGCCGGGAAGGGCGGACCCTCCGCCGCGCAGCCGGGAGGCGCTGCGGACCAGTTTGCCGACCAGAATGGAGAAAGAACTCATGGATACCGAATATATCCCACCGTCACGAACCGGTCCGGGAAGCTGCGGGCAACCTAGAATAATCCAATGACCGAAATCACGCCGCGGGACGCCGCATCACCGCTGGTGGGAGTGCTGGCTCTTCAGGGCGGAGTCCGCGAACACGTACAGGCGCTCGAAGCGGCAGGTGCCCGCACAACGCTGGTCCGCCGTGCATCCGAACTCGATGCACTGGACGGTCTGGTGCTGCCCGGCGGGGAATCCACCACGATCGACAAGCTGATGCGCCTTTACGGAATCGCCGAACCGCTGCGCACAAAGATTGCCGCCGGGTTCCCGGTCTACGGCTCCTGCGCCGGCATGATCCTGTTGGCGGACCGGATCACCGACCCGGCACTGGATGCTGCGGGTGTTCCGCAGCAGACCCTGGGCGGGCTGGACATTGTGGTGCGCCGCAACGCATTTGGCCGGCAGCGTGAGTCTTTTGAAATCAGTCTTCCGTTTGACGGACTTCAATCCCTGCCAAGCCAGGACCCGGCGGCGGAAGCCGAAAATGTGCACGCCGTTTTTATCCGCGCACCGTGGGTGGAGAAGGTAGGCTCCACCGTGCAGGTCCTGGCGCAGGTCCCGGCCGGAGACGGCGGATCAGGTGCTGGAAATGGTGCAGAAGATTCAGTCGCTAGAATTGTGGCAGTGCGTTCGGGAAAACTGCTGGCCACCTCGTTCCATCCGGAGGTAACGGGGGAGCGCCGCATCCACGAACTATTTATCCAGATGATCAGAGGAGACGCGTAAGCATGTCGGGCCACTCGAAATGGGCAACTACCAAGCACAAAAAGGCCGTAATTGATGCCAAGCGTGCCAAGTCCTTTGCCAAGCTGATCAAGAACATTGAAGTTGCAGCGCGTGCCGGCGGTGCGGACATGGCCGGTAACCCCGGTCTTGAACTCGCTGTACAGAAGGCAAAAAAGACTTCTGTTCCCATCGACAACATCAACCGCGCCATCAAGCGCGGCGCCGGCCTGACCGGCGAAGTCGTTGACTACACCGAAATCATGTACGAGGCCCGCGGACCCCAGGGATCCGCTGTGCTGATCGAGTGCCTCACGGACAACAAGAACCGTGCCGCCTCCGAAGTCCGCCTGGCCATCACCCGCAACGGCGGCTCGGTTGCGGACCCCGGCTCCGTTTCCTACATGTTCAACCGCAAGGGCGTTGTCTCCCTGCCCAAGAAGGATCTGACCGAAGACGACCTGCTGATGGTCGTGCTGGACGCCGGTGCTGACGAGGTCAAGGAATCAGGCGACAACTTCGAGATTCACTGCGACCCCTCGGACCTGCGTGCCGTGGTGGCAGCCCTTGAGGAAGCCGGCATCGAGTACGAGACCGACGAAGTCGAGTTCATTTCCTCCATGCTGGTGGACCTGGAAGCCGACGCCGCCCGGAAGTTCATGAAGCTCGTGGACGCGCTGGAAGAACTGGACGACGTCCAGAACGTGTACTCCAACGCCGACATCTCCGCGGACGTTTTCGCGCAGCTCGAAGAAGACTGAGCACCGCGTGCCTCTCCGGGTCCTGGGTGTTGACCCGGGACTGACCCGCTGCGGGCTGGGCGTAGTCGACGTCGAGGGCAACCGCCGCGCCACCATGGGGGCTGTGGGGGTTGCCGGCACGGAAGCCGGCACTGCCCTCGACGCCCGGCTGCTGGCCATTTCCGAGGCGATAGAGCTCTGGCTGGATACGCATACGCCGGACGTCCTTGCCGTGGAGCGGGTCTTCAGCCAGCTCAATGTCAGCACCGTCATGGGCACAGCCCAGGCCTCCGGCGTCGTTATTGCCGCCGCCGCCCGCCGGGGGATTCCGGTTGCGCTGCACACCCCCACGGAGGTCAAGGCCGCCGTTACGGGTTCAGGATCAGCCAACAAGGAAGCAGTGGGCCGGATGGTCACCAAGATCCTGCGGCTCACCGAGATGCCGCGCCCGGCCGACGCCGCCGACGCCCTCGCGCTGGCCATCGCCCACGCCTGGCGGCGCGGGGCCGTGGGACCCGGACAGGCTGCGACTCAGGGATCGGCGTCCTCCGGCGGGGGACCGGCCGCTTCGGGACTCACTCCGGCACAACGGCTGTGGGCTGAAGCAGAAGCCAAAGCGAAACGCGCCCGCTACTAAAGTTCCGGCAAACCGGGGCCGGGACAGTAGGCTGTTCGTAGATATGTTCTATTTCGTTCCCGGATCAACGCACGGAGTTTCCCCATGATCGCCTCCCTACGCGGCGTCGTAACCTACGTCGGCACTGCCTCCGCCGTCATTGACGTCAACGGCATCGGCATGGCCGTCCAGGCAACTCCGCAGACCCTGATGTCCCTGCGGACCGGAGCCGAAGCGCTGCTTCACACGGCGCTCATCGTGCGCGAGGACTCCATGACCCTGTTCGGATTCGCCGAGCCGGGGGAGCGGGAAGTCTTCGAGACGCTGCTGGGCGTCAGCGGTGTTGGTCCGCGCATCGCTCTTGCGGTGCTGGCTGTCCACACACCCGAAGCCGTACGGATCGCTGCCTCCACAGGAGACGACAAGGCGTTCAGTAAGGTTCCCGGGATCGGCCCGAAGGGCGCCCGGCGGATTGTGCTGGAACTGGCGGACAAACTGGTTCCGCTCGGCACCGAGGAAGCACCGGCGGGTGTGCCCGCCTGGAACGACCAGGTCATGTCCGCCATGACTGGGCTGGGCTGGTCGGAAAAGGACGCCACGGCTGCGGTTGAAGCGACGGCGGCCGAACATCCCGAAGCGGCGGCCGCCGGCAACGTGGCCGAAATCCTGCGCCTGACCCTGCGCCGCCTGGGCCAGGACGGCGCCCGTGCCCGGTCCCCGCAGCGGGCAGGCTAGCGTGGCAGCCTCCGAAGCGCTGACAACAGCGGCCCCTGATCCGGACGACAAAGCGATCGAAGCTGCGCTGCGGCCGAAGAACCTTGATGATTTTGTGGGGCAGAAAAGGGTCCGCGAACAGCTGTCCCTCGTCCTTGAAGCTTCCCGCCTGCGCGGCCGCAGCGCCGATCACGTGCTGCTCTCCGGCCCTCCCGGCCTGGGCAAGACCACGCTGTCCATGATCATCGCCGCGGAGATGAACGCCCCGCTGCGCATCAGCTCCGGTCCGGCGATTCAGCACGCCGGAGACCTGGCTGCCATCCTCTCCTCCCTGACCGAAGGAGAGGTGCTGTTCCTCGACGAGATCCACCGGATGTCCCGGCCCGCGGAGGAAATGCTCTACATGGCCATGGAGGACTTCCGCGTGGACATTGTGGTGGGCAAGGGCGCCGGCGCCACGGCCATTCCGCTGGACCTGCCGCCCTTCACCCTCGTGGGCGCCACCACCCGCGCCGGGCTGCTCCCGGGACCGCTCCGCGACCGGTTCGGCTTCACCGGGCACCTTGAGTTCTACTCCACTGCTGAGCTCGAACTGGTGCTGCGCCGCTCGGCCATGCTGATGGATATGAAGGTCAACTCCGCCGGATTCGCCGAGGTCGCGGGCCGCTCCCGCGGGACCCCCCGTATCGCCAACCGCCTGCTGCGCCGGGTCCGGGACTGGGCGCTGGTCCACGGCATCGACCAGATCGATGCCCGCTCCGCAGGAGCCGCACTGGATATGTACGAAGTGGACGAGCGAGGCCTGGACCGGCTGGACCGGTCCGTGCTGCACGCCCTGGTCACCAAATTCGGCGGGGGACCGGTGGGCCTGTCCACCCTTGCCATCGCCGTCGGCGAAGAACCTGAAACCGTTGAGACCGTGGCCGAACCCTATCTGGTCCGTGAAGGCCTGCTGGGCCGCACGCCCCGCGGCCGCATAGCCACCCGCGCAGCCTGGGAACACCTGGGCCTGCGGATGCCCGACGCCGCTGCCCAGCTCATCCCCGAGTCGCTGTTTACCGGTGAGGCGGCGCCCGGGCCCGGGGAGCCGGAACTCTCCTGAGCCGCTCCGGCCCGGGATGCAATCGCAGCTCGATGCCTGCACAATGAAAAAGCAGGCGGGAAACTTAAGCGGCCGGTGGACCGTTTTCCCCTTAGACTGATTTGACGTCCGCTCCGCCGGTGCGCTGATTCCGGCATACCGATACATACCGCAACAGAAACGGAACCCTTCGTGTTCTTGAATGTCTTGGCCCAGACGACCACCGATACAGGCTCTCAGGGCGGTTTCGCCCTGTCGAACCTCCTGCTGCCGATCCTGCTTGGCCTGTTCATCTTTATGATGTTCCGCAAGCAGAAGAAGACCCAGAAGACTGTCCAGGAGCAGCGGTCCCAGATGGTTCCCGGCACCGAGGTCATGACCCAGTTCGGTCTCTTCGGCACGATCGTCTCCGTGGACCAGGAAGAGAACAAGGCTGTCCTGGAACTTTCCCCCGGCAACACGGCCACCATCCACCTGCAGGCCCTGACGAAGGTTGTCACCGTCCAGCCTGAGGAAACTGAAACCGAGGACGCCGTCGTTCCGGATGATGCTTCTTCGCTCACCGGTGAAATCGCGCAGGAACGTCCGCGCGACGATGCTGCCGACGCACCGCAGGATGAGACCCCGGACGAAACGCTCAAGCGCCTCGACCGCGAGAACAAGAAAGACAACTAGACTCTCCGAGGACCTGCAGGCAGTACCACTGACGCAGGCCCGCCGGATCCACCTGTCTCCGGCGATCACGCCCTAAGGAAAACCTCTATGCCTCGAACCGGCTCCGGCCCGGCAGCAAAAAAGACGCTCATTTGGCTGGGCGTCCTTTTTGCTGCCCTGGCCCTTTTGCTCGGCGGCGGCTCCATGTGGAGCAACGCCAGCTGGACTCCCAAGCTTGCCCTTGACCTTGAGGGCGGCACCCAGATGATCCTTGCGCCCAAGGTGCAGGGCGGTGATTCGCAGATCAGCCAGGAGCAGCTGGACCAGGCTGTGGAGATCATCCGCCAGCGCGTGGACGGCAGCGGTGTCTCCGAAGCGGAGATCACCACGCAGTCCGGCCGCAACGTCGTCGTGTCGCTTCCGGGCACGCCTACGGCCGAGACCCGGGCGCTGATCCAGGCTTCTGCGGCCATGGAGTTCCGTTCCGTCATCATGGGCGGACCGGGCCAGGCGCCCGCGGCGGAAACGCCGACGCCGGACGAGGCATTGCCTCAGCCGAGCGCTGAACCGGAAAACGGTTCGGACATGAACTGGGTGACCCCGGAGCTGTACAAGGAGTTCGAATCCACGAACTGCCTGGATCCCGCGGCGCTGGAAGCTTCGGTCGAACCTGCTCCGGCAGATGAACCGATGGTGGCCTGTGAACCGGGAACTGCCGGCAAGTACATCCTCGGACCGGTGGAAGTTCCCGGTTCAATGCTCGAAGATGCCAGCTTTGGCATGGCACAGGGCGGCCAGGGCCAGTCCCTGAACGAATGGGCCGTGAATCTGGACTTCAACAAGGAGGGCACGGAAAAGTTCCGCGCTGTTTCCGAGCGGCTGCTCGGCTTCGGTGACGGCTCCCCGCAGAACCAGTTCGCCATTGTGCTGGACGGACAGGTCATCTCCGCTCCGTCCATGAACGTCCTGATCACTGACGGCAATGCCCAGATCACCGGACAGTTCACGCAGGAGACCGCCAAGGCGCTCTCCGAGCAGCTGAAGTACGGCGCCCTGCCGATCAGCTTCGACATCCAGAGCGAGCAGCAGGTTTCCGCAACCCTCGGCGCTGACCAGCTCCGCATGGGCCTGATCGCCGGCGTCATCGGCCTGATCCTGGTGGCGGTGTACTCGCTGTTCCAGTACCGGGCCCTTGGCTTCGTGACGATCACCTCGCTGATCGTCGCCGGTGTCCTGACGTACCTGGCCATCGCGATCCTCGGCTGGTCCCACAACTACCGGCTCTCGCTGGCAGGTGTTGCGGGCCTGATTGTGGCCATCGGTCTCACCGCCGACTCCTTCATCGTCTACTTCGAACGAATACGTGACGAGCTGCGCGACGGCAGGGGACTGGTCTCCGCGGTGGACAACGGCTGGAAGCGTGCCAAGCGCACCGTCCTGGCCTCCAAGGCAGTGAACCTGCTTGCCGCCGTCGTGCTGTACTTCGTGGCTGTGGGCAACGTCCGAGGCTTCGCCTTTACCCTGGGCCTGACCGCTATTGCCGACCTGATTGTGGTCTTTATGTTCACCCACCCGGTGATGGTGCTTCTCGCGAAGACCAAGTTCTTCGGCAAGGGCCATAAATGGTCCGGCCTGGACGCAACCCGCCTCGGCGCCGTCCCCGTGTACCGCGGTGCCGGGCGCCTGCGTGAGCCGGCAGCGGCTGACGCTGATGACGACGACGCCGGCACGCCGGTTCCTGCCGGCAAGGCCGCCGGTGCCGCAAAGTCAGTGAACGCCGCGAAGGCAAAGAACAAGGGCGCGGCCCGTGAGGCTGAACGCCGCATGACCATCGCCGAGCGCCGGGCCGCTGCTGAACGCGGCGGCAAGGACAAATCCGCCAAGTCGGACGAGGCTGCGGACAAACAGGATTCAATGGCAGGCTCCGGCCGCGACGCGGAGAAGGAGGGCAACTGATGGGTAAGCTTCCCGCGTTCGCCAGGTTCGGCAATGAGCTCTACACCGGAAAGCGGTCCTACAACTTTGTGGGCCGCTACCGGCTGTGGTTTATGGTTGCCGCTGCCGCCGTCCTCCTCTCCATCCTGATTCCGGTCGTCAAGGGCGGATTCAACCTGGGCATCGATTTCCGCGGCGGTTCCGAATTCACCGTCTCCGGCGTTGAGGACACCCAGGTTTCCGTCGGCGAGGAAGCCGTGAGCGAAGTTGTCTCCGGCTCCGACCCGCGCGTAACCAACATTTCCCCGGGCACCATGCGGATCCAGACCGAGGAGCTCAGCGACGACCAGACCCTGGAAGTAAAGACTGCGCTGGCCGAGGGCTACGGCGTCAACGAGGACCAGGTGACGTCCACGTTCATCGGTCCCACCTGGGGCAACGACGTCAGCCGGCAGGCCCTGATCGGCCTGATTGTCTTCGTGGCCCTTGCCGCCTTGCTCATGGCGCTGTACTTCCGGACCTGGAAGATGTCCCTGGCCGCGGTCACCGGGCTGCTGGTGGTCATGATCGTTACTGCGGGGCTGTACGCGCTCAGCGGATTCGAGGTGACGCCATCGGCCATCATCGGATTCCTGACCGTCCTGAGCTATTCTCTCTATGACACGGTGGTGGTCTTCGACAAGATCCGGGAGAACACGGCCAACCTGGAGAAACAGACCAAGAGGACGTTCGCCGAACAGGTGAACCTTGCCGTCAACCAGACGCTGGTGCGCTCGATCAACACCTCCGTTGTGGCCGTCCTCCCCGTGGCCTCGGTGCTGTTCATCGGTGCCTACCTGCTCGGTGCCGGAACGCTGAAGGACCTGTCCCTGGCGCTGTTCATCGGCATCATCCTGGGCACCCTGGGCACCCTGTTTGTCGCGGCCCCCCTGTACGCCTGGCTGCGCCGCCGCGAACCGGAGATCCTCAAGCACACCAAGCGGGTCACCGAACGGCGTGAGCACGAGGCGCCGTCGGCAGCGGCACCTGCAGCCGCCACGTAGCCCGCAGAGCGCTCCGTTATCACCGGTTCCGTTACTCCCTTCCCGGGAAGAACGGAACCGGTGGTGTAAGAGCAGCTGTCCGGGGGCATAGACTGGCAGATATCTGGAAAGAAAGGGCAGCAGTTGGCCGAGAGCGCGACGCCTGCCGAAAGCGCAGGAAAAGACCGGGAGAGCAGCTCTGCCCCGGGAACGGTGAACTCCCCGGAGAAGGGTTCGGGAAGCAAGACGCCTGCGGCAGTCCAGGTTAAACCTGGGCCCGGGCAGGAAATCACCCCTGCCCCGAAGCCTGCGCCCAAACCTGCCCCGGTGCGCCGGCATGGAACGCGTGCCCGCCTGGCACGGCTGGCCGGCCGCGGCACCGCCTACTCGCCGATGCTCGAACCGCTGCTGCGCACCGTCCGTGCCAACAACCCGCGCGAAGACCTGGACCTGATCCAGCGCGCCTACCTGGTTGCCGAACGCTGCCACGACGGACAGAAGCGCAAGAGCGGCGACCCGTACATCACGCATCCGGTCGCCGTCGCAACCATCCTGGCCGAGCTGGGCATGACCGGCACCACCCTTGCCGCTGCGCTGCTGCACGACACGGTGGAGGACACCGCCTACTCGCTGGATGAGCTGCGCAGCGAATTCGGGCCTGAAGTGGCCATGCTGGTTGACGGCGTCACCAAGCTGGACAAGGTGACCTTCGGCGACGCAGCCCAGTCCGAAACCGTCCGCAAGATGGTCGTGGCCATGGCCAAGGACATCCGGGTGCTGGTGATCAAGCTGGCGGACCGCCTGCACAATGCCAGGACCTGGCGCTTTGTTTCTCCGGAGTCTTCCGCCCGGAAGGCCCGCGAGACGCTGGAGATCTTTGCCCCGCTGGCGCACCGGCTGGGCATGAACACCATCAAGTGGGAACTTGAGGACCTCTCCTTCGCGGCACTGCACCCGAAGGTCTACGACGAGATTGTCCGCATGGTGGGGGACCGGACCCCAGAGCGGGAGAAGTACCTGTCCACCGTGCGCAGCCAGATCGCGGATGATCTGCACAGCGTCAAGATCAAGGCCACCATCACCGGCCGCCCCAAGCACTACTACTCGATCTACCAGAAGATGATCGTGCGGGGCAAAGACTTCGATGACATTCATGACCTGATGGGTGTGCGCGTGCTCGTGGACTCGGTCCGGGACTGCTATGCCACCCTTGGTGCCCTGCATGCGCGCTGGAACCCCCTGCCGGGGCGGTTCAAGGACTACATCGCCATGCCGAAGTTCAACATGTACCAGTCACTGCACACCACAGTGATCGGTCCCGGCGGCAAGCCGGTTGAAATCCAGATCCGCACCCATGACATGCACCGCCGCGCCGAATACGGTGTGGCCGCGCACTGGAAGTATAAGGACGGCGCCAAGAACGGGTCTGCCGCCCCCGACAATTCGGACATGGGCTGGCTGCGCTCCCTGGTGGACTGGCAGCAGGAGACGTCGGATCCGGATGAGTTCCTCGATTCACTGCGCTTCGAGATCAACGCCCGTGAAGTCTTTGTGTTCACGCCCAAGGGCGAGGTTATGGCGCTGCCGGCCGGATCAACGCCGGTGGACTTTGCCTACGCCGTCCACACTGAGGTGGGCCACCGGACCATCGGCGCCCGGGTCAACGGCAAACTCGTTCCGCTGAACAGCGAGCTCCAGCACGGCGACTGGGTGGAGATCTTCACCTCCAAGGCTGAGGGCGCAGGCCCCAGCCAGGACTGGCAGGGGTTCGTCAAGAGCCCCCGGGCACGGAACAAGATCCGCCAGTGGTTCACCAAGGAACGCCGCGAAGAGGCGATCGAAAAGGGCAAGGACCTGCTCACCCGCGGCATGCGGAAGCAGAACCTGCCGCTGCAGCGCCTGATGACCCACGACGCGCTGATCGCCGTGGCCCAGGAACTGCACCATCAGGACATCTCGGCGCTTTACGCCGCTGTCGGTGACGGGCACACCTCGGCGCAAAACGTCATCGAGCACCTGGTTTCGCTTATGGGCGGACACCAGGGGGCCGAGGAGGACCTGGCGGAGACCCCGGTTTCCTCAGCCAATGCCAAGCGGCCCAAGTTCTCCGACTCCGGCGTTACGGTACGCGGTGTCGGCGACGTCTGGGTGAAACTGGCCCGCTGCTGCACCCCGGTGCCGCCGGATCCGATCATCGGATTCGTGACCCGCGGCTCGGGCGTCTCGGTGCACCGCACTGACTGCCGCAACGTCCAGGAACTGCGCGACCAGCCGGACCGGATTGTCGCGGTGGACTGGGCGCCGACCCAGTCATCGGTGTTCCTCGTGGAAATCCAGGTGGAGGCACTGGACCGCAAGTCACTGCTCTCCGACGTCACCCGGGTCCTGTCGGAGAACCACGTGAACATCCTCTCGGCCAGTGTGAACACCTCCAGCGACCGGGTGGCGATGTCCAAGTTCGTCTTTGAGATGGGCGATCCGAAGTACCTCAGCCACATCCTCAGCGCCGTGCGGCGTATCGACGGCGTCTACGACGTCTACCGGACCACCGGGGATCAGCGCAGGGTATAGGCGCTTCCCTAGCTTCCCGGCGTCTCCCTCTCCGCCAGTTCTGTGTCCATCTGATCCAGCGCGTCCAGCGCGCGCCGGGTGCCCGGGACGCGGTAGCCGCTCTGCAGCAGTGTGCGCAGATAGGCAGGGCGGCAGTTCAGCGTGGGGTCGGCGGCCATGGCCAGCAGCACCGGAACTGACTCCTCCGCCTGGAAGTGCAGTGCGACGTCGTACGCGGTCCGCAGCGGATGCGTCACCGGCACAGTGCCCAGCAGGGTCCGGTCCGCCGGGCCCAAGGCTACTTCATGCAGCACTGCGCCGCTGAACGGAGGCAGGGCCGTGCTGCGCCGGCGGGAGTCGGCCAGCAGTGCCAGCCGTCCAGGTGCCGGAGCGCAGCCGTAGATCCAGGCGGCGCTGAGCCAGCCGAAGGCATAGCGGCCGCGCACCTGTGGCGGCAGGCTGTGCTGCGCCGCCAGGGCACGTGCCAGCGGGGAGACCCCCACATCCCAGCGCAGGAACGTTGAGCCGTACACATGGCGCAGGAGGCCGTCGCGGCACATGCCCTGCAGCTCCGGGAAGGTGAACACACCCCCGGCATGGAAGATGGCGCCGCCGGTGGACGTCACCTCGGGGATGCCGCCGGGATCCGGACAGGGGAGGACCATTCCCCAAGACTTCCTGCCGGGCCGGGAATGCGAAAGGCCCGGATCCCGCCTGTGGAAAAGCGGGACCCGGGCCTGTGCGCTTAGAGCCTAGGAGAAGTCCTGTGCGGAACGGCGCAGCGTCTCGAGCCACTGCTCGCGGGCCTCAAGGGCTTCACGGGCGTTGGCGATCTTCTTGGCATTGCCGTCCTTCTCCGCTGCGGCGAGTTCCTCGCGGAGGGTGGCGATCGCGGCCTCGAGCTGCGTCAGCGCGCTGTTGGTGCGTGCCTTCGTCTCCGGGTTGCTGCGCTGCCAGTGCTCTTCCTCGGCTGCCTTGACGGCTTCTTCAACCTTGCGGATGCCGGCTTCCATGCGGCCCATGTCAGCGCGGGGAACCTTGCCGGCTTCTTCCCAGCGGTCCCGAATGGACTGCAGGGCCTTGCGGGCAGCGTTCAGATCCGTGACCGGAAGGATTTCCTGCGCTTCCTTCAGCAGGGCCTCCTTGACCACCAGGTTGGCAGCGAACTCTTCGTCGATGACTTCATTCGCAGCCTGGCGGGCGGCGAAGAACTTGTCCTGGGCAGCGCGGAAACGGGCCCACAGGGCGTCGTCGTCCTTGCGGCTGGCGCGCTTGGAAGCCTTCCACTCATCCATCAGGTGGCGGTATTCGGCGGCGGTGTTGCCCCAGTCCGTGGAATCGGAGAGCGCCTCGGCGCGGGCAATGAGGGCTTCCTTGGCACGCTTGGCTTCGGCGTTCTCATTGTCCAGCTGGGAGAAGTACGCGCGGCGGTGCCGGTCGAAGACGGTACGTGCGGAGCGGAAACGCTTCCAGAGCGCATCTTCGTTGCTGCGTCCCAGACGGGGGCCGTTCTTCTGCGCTGACTTCCACGCTTCGAACAGCTCGTTCATCCGGTTGCTGCTGGTCTTCCACTGAATCGTGGCCGGATCCTTGGCGGCGATCTCTTCGGCTTCTGCCACGATCGCTTCACGGGCAGCGAGCTCGCGGGCACGGACGGCTTCCGCTTCTGCGCGCTCAGCGGCTTCGGCGGCCTTGATCCCGGCCTGCAGTTCCGTGATGCGGGCGTCCAGCGCCTTGACATCGCCGACCATCTTGCGCTCCGCCACCTGGGCAGCGAGGTGCTTCAGCGTCTTGTGCATGTCCGACGCCGGTGCCTTGGCGGCGAGGCGCTGTTCCAGCAGGATGACCTGGCTGACGGCGTCGTCGTACTTTCGCACGAAGTAAGCCAGTGCTTCCTCGCGGGTGGCATCGGGGTACTGCCCAACGGGGAACTCTTCGCCATCAACGATCAGGAAGACGTGGCCGTCCTCCTCGACGCGGGCGAACTGCGCAGCTTCCTCCAGCGGAGTCGTATGGGCGGCCGGAGCGGCCACTACGGGTGCCGGAGCAGCAGCGCCCGGACGCGGGGCTGCCGGTGCGGGCACCGGGTGCCGGGCCGCAAATGCTGCAGGGCTGGGGGCTGAGGGCCGCTGGGTTTCCGGAACGTTCCCGGTGGTTTCGTCGGATTTCTGACTGTCTGTCACCGCTAAAAGTCTTTCACTCGATGGATGGCCGCTGAGCGAATCCCGCAGAGCCATTACTTCAGGGTAAACGAATCTCTCGTCACCGGGGTTGAAGGCTGTCTGTCCCGGGTGCCGTCTGCCGCGCCGTCGGCGGCAAATGATCCCGGAACTTCAAGCCCTGACGTTACCTTACCCATTATCGGGTACCCGCCGGTTACCAGCGTTATTACGGAATCCCCGCAGGCAGTCAGAGAAATCAGGGACCGGGTGCCGGGGCAGTCTGCTCCGGCGACGGCGCTGGAGCGCTCTGTTCGATCTGCGCCTGGTCCCTGAGCCGTTCCAGGTCATCCGCCGTGGGATTGGAGGAGAACCAGAAGACCTGCAGCGCCACCGCCAGCGCCAGGACCAGTATTCCTGCCGCGCCGGCGAAGGCATTGTCGCGGAGCCGGCGGCGGCGGAGTTCCCACTCGAAGGCCGCTCTGGCTTCCATCCGGACCCGCAGCTGCCGGGCGGTCCTGTTGTTTTGGTTGGCGGCTCTCACTGCCGTCCTCCTGGGGTAGGGAATGCGGAACGGGAACTGCGGGCACCGAAACCCGTAATGGCGGTCCGGAGCCCGGGAACAGCTAAAATGGTTGCGGCACACAGTTTAGGCACGCCCGCTGTGTGTTTTCCCAGTCTTTGGCCCGCCAAGCGCTGCCCCGCGCCGCGCAGCTGGCCGCCTGATCCCAAAGGAGTCTGCCGCATGGCACGCAAGGCCTCACTGTCCGGTTTCCCTGAATGGCTACCGCAGGAGCGCCTCGTTGAACTCCATGTGCTGGACGTGCTGCGCCGCACCTTTGAACTTCACGGATTCGCGAACATCGAAACGCGTGCGGTGGAAACCGTGGGCCAGCTGCTCCGCAAGGGCGAGATCGACAAGGAAGTCTATGCGCTGAGCCGGCTGCAGGCGGAGGAAGGGGACGCCCCTGCCAAGCAGGACCCGAACCAGCTTGCCCTGCACTTTGATCTCACGGTCCCCTTCGCCCGCTACGTGGTGGAGAATGCCGGGCACCTGGCCTTCCCCTTCCGCCGCTACCAGATCCAGAAGGTGTGGCGCGGAGAACGCCCCCAGGAAGGCCGTGCCCGCGAGTTCACGCAGGCGGACATTGACGTGGTGGGCGACGGCGACCTGCCGTTCCGTTACGACGTCGAGCTGGCGCTGGTGATCGCCGAGGCGCTCGGAGCCCTTCCGATTCCGGATTTCCGGATCCGCGTCAACAACCGCAAGCTGGCCGAAGGTTTCTACCGCGGCATCGGTCTGGAAGACACCGCCGGTGTGCTGCGCAGCATCGACAAGCTTGAAAAGGTCGGCGCGGAACGGGTCGCCGAACTCCTGCAGGAAGAGCTCGGTGCCACGCCGGAGCAGGCCTCCCTGGCCCTGCAGCTTGCCTCGATCCGCACCGAAGACGTGTCCTTCGTGGAGCAGGTCCGTGCCCTCGGGGTATCCAATGAACTGCTGGACACCGGCCTCGACGAACTGGAACAGGTGATCGCCGAAGCGGCACGCCGCGCCCCGGGCAAGGTCATTGCCGACCTGTCCATCGCCCGCGGACTGGATTACTACACCGGCACCGTCTACGAGACAGTGCTGGTGGGCCACGAACAGCTCGGCTCCATCTGCTCCGGCGGCCGCTATGACTCCCTGGCGTCCAAGGGCAACCGGTCCTTCCCCGGCGTCGGGCTCTCCATTGGCGTGACCCGCCTGGTCATGCGCATCCTCAGCCAGGAATTCGCCGAGGCCAGCCGCTCGGTGCCCACCGCCGTCCTGGTGACCCTGGCCGACGACGACTCATGGTCGGCTGCACAGGACGTCGCCGCGGCGCTGCGCGGGCGCGGCATTGCCGTCGAGGTGGCAGCCAAAGCGGAGAAGTTCGGCAAGCAGATCAAGTACGCGGACCGCCGCGGCATTCCGTTTGTCTGGTTCACCGCCGAAGACGGCACCCACGAGGTCAAGGACATCCGGTCCGGCGACCAGGTCCAGGCTGATCCTGCCGTGTGGACCCCGCCTGCTGAGGACCTTCTTCCGCAGGTCACCGCGCGCGGCTGAATTAGCACGCCTGAAACACGCCGTTCCCCGGCTGGGTATGTTCGCTGCCCTATAGTGGCTGCATGAAAACCCCGTTGCGGATCGGCTATGCGGCCATGCTGGAGCAGTTCCACCCCACTGAGGCCGTGGCGCTGTCCGCCTACGCCGAGGAGCACGGCTTCTCCGGCGTGATGGCGGCGGACCATTTCCAGCCGTGGGTGCCGGCGCAGGGACAGTCGGCGTTCGTGTGGAACGTCCTGTCCGCCCTGGGGGAGCGGACCAAGGGCGACATTGGACCCGGCGTTACTGCTCCGACCTTCCGCTGGCACCCGGCCATGGTCGCGCAGGCCTCTGCGACGCTGGCAGCCATGTACCCAGGCCGGCACTGGCTGGGCCTGGGATCCGGCGAGGCACTGAACGAACACGTGATGGCCCAGTACTGGCCGGAGGCTCCCGAGCGCATCAACCGGATGTTCGAGGCCATCGAGATCATTTCGAAGCTCTTCGCCGCGTCGCTGGCAGGCAAGGACGTGCGGCATAGCGGTACGTTCTACAAGATGGAATCCACCCGCCTGTGGACCATGCCGGAGGTTGCTCCGGAGATCCTTGTGGCAACGGCCGGGCCGGTGACGGCCAAGCGCGCCGGAAAGCATGCCGACGGCCTGATCACCGTGGGTGCGCCGCTGGAGAAGATTGAGGGTCTTTTTGCCCGGTTCGACGCCGGTGCCCGCGAGGCCGGGAAGGATCCGGACACGATGCCCAAGGTCCTGCAGCTGCATATGAGCTGGGCGCCGACGTATGAAGAGGCCCTGGCCAGCGCCATGACCGAGTGGCCCAACGGCGGCATGAAGTTCCCGAAGGCGGATATCCGCTCGCCCTTCGAACTTGAACAGATGGCCCGCCTGGTGCGCCCCGAGGACTTTGAAGGACGTCTGCTTATCTCTGAGGACCCGGACGTGCACCGGGCATACATCCAGCGGTTCCTCGACCTCGGGTTCGACCGTGTCTACCTGCACAACGTCGGCCGGAATCAGCGTGAGTGGATCGAAGTTTTTGGTGCCTCGGTCCTGCCGGAGCTGCACCGGTGACCCTGGAGGATATTCGGTCCAGTACGGACAGAGAACCGACCGGCTCCGGGGCGCTGCTGGTGACCGCGGTGCAGGGCATTGGCGAGATCCGGTCCGGCGACGATCTGGTGAAGATCATCGGCGCTGCCTGCGGGCAGGACCTGCGGGACGGGGACATTCTGGCAGTAACGTCCAAGATCGTTTCCAAGGCCGAGGACCGGATTATGGAGGCTGCGCTCCGTGAGGAGGCCGTGGAACAGGAAACGGTCCGTGCGGTGGCCACCCGGGAACATCCCGGCGGCATCACCCGGATCGTCGAAAACCGGCTGGGGATCGTCGCGGCCGCCGCCGGGGTCGACGCCAGCAATACTGCGGACGGGACCATCCTGCTGCTGCCCGCCGACCCGGACGCCTCCGCCAGGAGCCTGTGCCAGGGGATGAAGCGGGACTTTGGTGTGGACATCGGCGTCGTCATCACTGACACTCTTGGCCGCCCGTGGCGCCAGGGGCAGACGGACGCCGCGATCGGTGCTGCCGGGCTGAAGGTCCTGCTGGACCTGCGCGGTACGCCCGATGCTTCCGGCCGGCCGATGTCTGCCACCGTCTCGGCCGTGGCTGATGAGATCGCTGCGGCTGCAGACCTGGTCAAGGGCAAGACGACCGGGTTCCCCGTAGCCCTGGTGAGGGGCCTGGACATGCTGGTCACGGGAGCAGTGAAGGACGACGGCGGTGCGAAGGCGCTGCTGCGTCCGGCAGCTGAGGACATGTTCCGGCAGGGCAGTGCGGAGGCCTATGAGGACGGCCGGCGTGCGGGCATACAGACCGGTTACAACGCCGGCTACGACGACGGCCATGCGGCGGGGTATGAAGACGGCTACGCCGCGGGATATGCAGCCGCTGCCGCCGAGGCCCGCCGCAGGGCACGCAGCACGGGCAGCACCCGCTGACCCCGCCCGGTCGGGTGGCCGGTTCGGTGCGGCACCATTTCGCTCCGGTTTGGGAGAATCCGTTGGGTTTGGGACTTTCCTGCCGCGGCGCCGCGGAGGAGAGTCCCAAACTGGCAGGGATGTCCCAAAGTGGAGGGGAACCAGGGGATCGACGCTGAGGCCTACCGGCCCAGCGCAACCAGCGGGCGGCCCGTGAGGGGGTGCTTGAGCATAACGGCGTGCACACCATAGACAGCGCGGATCAGCTCCGGTGTCAGCACGGACTCCGCCGGCCCGGACGCCGCCACCTGCCCATCCTTCAGCACGATCAGGTGAGAACACGACGCCGCCGCATGGTTGATGTCATGCAGGGCTGCGGCCACAGCGGTACCGTCCGCGGCCAGGTTCTCCAGCAGCTGCAGCGTTTCCAGCTGGGCGGAGATATCCAGGTGATTCGTGGGTTCATCCAGCAGCAGCACCGAGGGCTCCTGGGCCAGCGCCCGGGCCAGCTGCACCTTCTGCTGCTCCCCACCGGACAGCGATGAATAAGAGCGTTCTGCCAGATGAACGACGCCGGCAGCCGCCAGGGAGCGCTCCACCACCTCCAGGTCACGCCGGCTGTCCCCGGCCAGCAGACTGCGGTGCGGAGTACGGCCGAGCGCCGCGACCTCACGGACGGACTGGGCCGTGTCAGCCGGCAGGGACTGCTCCACCAGGGCGATGCTCCGCGCCCGTTCCCGCGCCCGGGTTTGCGAAAGCGGCCGGTCCCGGAACCGTACCGTTCCGCCGTCGGGTCCCAGCACACCGGCCAGCAGGTGCAGCAGGGTGGATTTGCCTGCACCGTTCGGGCCCAGCAGGCCGGTAAACGTCCCTGGTTCCAGGGTGCAGTCCACCCCGTCCACCAGTACCCGGCCGCCGCGGACCACCCGTACCCGGTCTGCAGAAAGGCCAGCACCCACGAGAGTGTCCGGCAGCGCGCTCATGCACCGCTCCGGCGTCGCAGGAGCAGCAGGATGAAGAACGGCGCCCCGATCAGCGCGGTCACAATCCCCACCGGTATCTCGCGTGGATCAAACACGGTCCGGGCGGCAGTATCGGCCAGCACCAGGAACAGTGCACCGGCAAGGGCGGACAGTGGAAGCAGCGTCCGGTTCGACGGGCCTGCCAGCATCCGGACGGCATGCGGCAAAACCAGACCTACAAAACCGATGGATCCGCTCACCGACACCATGGCACCGGTCAGCAGCGCGGTGGCACCCAGCAGCGTCCACCGCACGGCGGGAACGGGCACGCCCAGGGCTGAGGCTGCGGTGTCCCCGAAGGCAAAGGCGTCCAGGAGCCGGCCGCAGAACAGCAGCGGAATCCCGACGACGGCGAGGGCCGGAAGAGCGATCGCCGTACTGGACCAGGTGGCTCCGGCGAGGGAGCCCATCAGCCAGCCGAGCACTTCACGGTAGGAATCACCCTGCGCGGTCCAGAACACCACAAAAGACGCGGCTGCTGCGGCCAGCGAGGAGACAGCCAGTCCGGCCAGGACAGTGCGGGTGGGTGTGATGTTCCCCAGCGCCCCGGCAAGGGTGAGGGTGGCGGCCATCGCCAGCATGGCGCCGGCGAACGCCGCAACGGGAAGAACGACGGCGGCACCCAGCAGGAGCACGGTCACGGCACCCAGGCTGGCACCGGAGCTGAGGCCCAGCAGGTACGGGTCTGCCAGCGGGTTGCGGGTCAGCGCCTGGATCACTGCGCCGCTGACCGCCAGACCCGCACCGACAGCCGCAGCTGTCAGGATCCGCGGCAGCCGAAGCTCCCGTACGATCGCTTCCTGCAGCGGTGTCAGTGACCCGCTGCCCGGGGCCGTCAGCGCCAGCCACGCCTCCCGGAACCCCAGCCCTGCGGGTCCTACGGTCAGTGCCCAGAGACCTGCGGCGCCCCGCGCCGCGGCCAGGACAGCGGCCACAAGCCAGGGCCGGCGGGAGACGGGGCGGCGGACAGGAAGTCCGGTCTCCGGGGCCGCGGTCCGCGGAATGGCCCTGGTCTCAGTCAAGGGCAGCCAGCTGTTCAATCAGGGACCGGACGGTCTCCACGTTCCGCACTCCGGCTTCGGACGCGGCGAACGGCACCACCAGGTAGCGGCCTTCCTTCACGGCAGAGAGCTGAGAAATAACGGGGTGGGATTCCAGGACAGCCTTTTTCTTCTCCACGCTGCCCCAGGCAGAGTCGACCAGCACTATGACGTCCGGGGCGGCGTCGGCAACGGCCTCCCATGAGTACGGGCTCCAGCCGGCGTCGATGTCGGCGGCGATATTCACCAGACCGGCATTTTCCATCAGCAGTGCGGGTGCTCCGCTGCCGGCCCCCACATAGGGAGTGTCTGAGCCGGAGCTGTACCAGAGGGCGGTGTAGCCCTTGCCGGAAGGGGTGAGGTCGGCCAGCTCGGCGCGCTGCGCGGCGACCAGTTCCGCCGCTGCGTCCGGCGCCCCGAACACCCTCCCCGCCTCCTCAATCGAGGTGAAGACATTGTCGAATGTCAGCGGACCGGGCCGGTACCCGTCTTCCTGGCAGGCGGCGGGCGAAACGTAACTCGCGACTCCCAGCTCTGCGAGCTGGGCCCGTTCCCCCGCGCCGTCGGCGGAGAAATTGGATTCCCAGCCGGCGAACACCAGATCCGGAGCCGCTGCCAGGACTGCCTCGCGTGACGGGACTTTCTCGGCCAGGACCGGGGGAACCTGTGAGCCCGTCCAGGCTTCGGGCACCGGACCGTCAGAGAACGCGGTACCGACGATCTTCTCGCCCAGGCCCAAGGCCAGCAGCAGCTCGGTGGAAGTGGACTTGATGGTGACCACCCGCTCCGGCGGAGCTTCCAGGGAGAGAACGGTTCCGCAGTTATCCAGCTCCAGCGGAAAGCCGGAAGTGGACGCTGAAGCGGAGGCCCGCGGACCGTCGTTAGCGGGTCCTGCACCGGATTCTGCGCAGCCGGACAGCAAAAGCGCGGCACAGGCGGCTGCCGCTCCGGAGCGCAGGAACCGGCCTGAAACAGGAGAACGGAGAGTCATTGAACCTCGCAGGTGGAAGTGATTCGGGCAAGATTCCCGGAGCAGATTCTCGTCCCCGGGACGGGTGCAGCCTGGGCCCAAATCAAGGCCTGCTGATCCACGGCCAATCCGGCCGGAGATCTGTTGCCGCCGGCCGGGATGAAAGCGCACCGGCGGCGATTTCTACACTCTTGCAGAACTCGTCTTCGTAGCCAAGGATGGCGGGCACGGAGAACGGAGCTGCACCGCAGCTTTAATGCCTCCGAAACGCAGGAGAAATGTTTAGCCCAAAAGATGATCAAAAGCCCATGCGGTCTTTTGCGAAACAAGCGGCCCAGCCGCCGGAATGTGGAGGATGTTTTGACGATCGTTCGAACCGCACTGACCCAGACCACGTGGACCGGGGATGAAGAATCCATGGTTGCCAAGCATGAGGACTTTGTCCGCCGGGCAGCGGCGGAAGGTGCACAGGTTATCTGTTTCCAGGAACTCTTCCACGGGCCGTATTTCGGGATTGTCCAGGACAGCAAGTACTACGAGTACGCCCAGGCTGTGCCGGGACCGCTGACGGAACGGTTCTCCAAACTGGCAGCGGAGCACAATATGGTGATTATCCTTCCGGTCTACGAGGAAGAGCAGCCCGGCGTCTACTACAACACGGCTGCAGTAATCGACGCTGACGGAACGTATCTGGGCAAATACCGGAAGAACCACATTCCCCACGTGGAGAAGTTCTGGGAGAAGTTCTATTTCCGCCCGGGAAACCTCGGCTGGCCGGTATTCGACACCGCGGTGGGCAAAGTCGGGGTCACCATCTGCTACGACCGGCATTTCCCCGAAGGCTGGCGGGTCCTGGGATTAAACGGCGCCCAGCTGGTTTTCAATCCGAACGCTTCCAAGCCCGGGCTTTCGAACCGGCTGTGGGAGCTGGAGCAGCCCACAGCTGCAGCTGCCAACGGTTACTTCGTGGTGGTCCCCAACCGGGTGGGGGAGGAAACCAACGAGTTCGGTGAGGAGGCCGTGGACTTCTACGGCACCTCGTACGTCGCAGACCCGCAGGGCAACTACGTGGGTGAGGTAGGGGCACGCGACGGTGAGGAACTGATGATCCGCGACCTCGACCTGGAGCTGGTCCGCACCGCCCGGAACAACTGGCAGTTCTACCGGGACCGCCGTCCGGACGCCTACAACCCCATCACGGCACCGTAAGCCCGGACAGCAAAGAGGAAGGCAGGGAAACGCTTTATGGCAACAACACTCATCTCCGGTGGCACCGTCGTCACCGCCACCGGCCGCCGCGCGGCGGATGTCCTGGTGGACGGAGAGAAAATCGCCGCGGTCCTGGCACCCGGCTCCACACTGCTGGGACACGATCTGGCCGGCTCGGTGGACACCGTCCTGGACGCCACCGGCAAGTACGTGATTCCCGGCGGCATCGACGCACACACCCACATGCAAATGCCCTTCGGCGGCACCGAAGCCTCCGACACCTTCGAGACCGGCACCCGGGCCGCTGCCTGGGGCGGAACCACCACCATTGTGGACTTCGCTATCCAGCGTTACGGCGAACGGGTCATGGACGGCCTCGCCGCCTGGCATGAGAAGGCCGCCGGGCAGTGCGCCATCGACTACGGGTTCCACCAGATCATCGGCGACGTCAATGACGACTCGCTCAAGGCGATGGAAACCCTCCCGGACGAAGGGGTCTCCAGCTACAAGCTCTTTATGGCCTACCCGGGCGTCTTCTACAGCGATGACGCGCAGATCTACAAAGCCATGCGCGTCGGTGCCGAGACCGGGCTGATGACCATGATGCACGCCGAAAACGGCCCGGCAATTGATGCCATGGTGACCGAACTGCTGGCCCAGGGCAAAACCGATCCGTACTACCACGGCGTTGCACGCGCCTGGCAGATGGAGGAGGAAGCCACCCACCGGGCCATCATGCTCGCCAACCTCACCGGAGCTCCGCTCTACGTGGTCCATGTGTCAGCCAAACAGGCGGTGGAGCAGCTGGCCGCGGCGCGGGACAACGGGCAGAACGTCTTCGGCGAAACCTGCCCCCAGTATCTCTACCTTTCCCTCGAGGACCAGCTCGGCGCCGACGGGTTTGAAGGCGCCAAATGGGTCTGCTCCACGCCGCTGCGGTCCAAGCACGAACATCACCAGGACCACATGTGGCAGTCACTGCGCACCAATGACATCCAGATGGTGGCCACCGACCACTGCCCGTTCTGCATGAAGGGGCAGAAGGACATGGGGGTGGGGGATTTCTCGAAGATTCCCAACGGCATCGGCTCTGTGGAACACCGCATGGACCTGATGTACCAGGGCGTCGTGGACGGGAAGATCAGCCTCGAACGCTGGGTGGAAATCACCAGTACGACGCCGGCGCGGATGTTCGGCATGTACGGCACCAAGGGTGTGATCGCCCCGGGAGCTGACGCCGACGTCGTTATTTACGACCCGAACGGACACACCTCCATCGGTGTGGAGAAAACCCACCACATGAACATGGACTACTCGGCCTGGGAGGGCTACGAGATTGAAGGGCATGTGGACACGGTGATGTCCCGCGGCCGGGTGGTCGTCAACAACAACGAGTACCTGGGCAGCAAGGGCCACGGGCAGTACGTCCGCCGCGCAACCAGCCAGTACCTGGTCTAGGGGGAAACATGGAATTTGGAGCTGTTCTGCAGTGTGATCCTCCCGCCCAGCGGACGGTGGCACTGGCAAAGAAAGCCGAGGAGCACGGGTTCGACTACGTGTGGACCTTCGACTCGCACCTGCTCTGGCAGGAACCCTACGTGATCTACAGCCAGATCCTGGCCGAAACCCGGTCCATCAAGGTGGGGCCCATGGTCACCAATCCGGCCACCCGGGACTGGACAGTGACGGCGTCGACCTACGCCACGCTGAACCAGATGTACGGGAACCGGACGGTGTGCGGGATCGGCCGCGGGGATTCAGCGGTGCGGGTGACCAACGGTGCACCCACCACGCTGAAAACCCTTCGCCAGGCGGTCCACGTGATCCGGGAACTGGCCAATTCCCGTCCGGTTGAATACAACGGCGCCACCCTGCAGTTCCCGTGGAGCAAAGGCTCCGAACTGGAAGTCTGGGTGGCGGCCTACGGTCCTCTGGCGCTGAAACTGGCCGGTGAGGTCGGGGACGGTTTTATCCTGCAGCTGGCGGACGTGGACATCGCCGAATGGATGATCCGCACCGTCCGGCAGGCAGCCGCCGACGCCGGCCGGGACCCGGACAGCATTTCCTTCTGTGTGGCAGCACCCATGTACATCGGCACGGACCGGGAGCACATGCGCAACCAGTGCCGCTGGTTCGGCGGCATGGTGGGCAACCACGTGGCGGACATCGTGTCCAAATACGGGTCCGATTCCTCCGTTCCGCAGGCGCTGACCGATTACATTGCCGGACGCCAGGGCTACGACTACAACGAGCACGGGCGGGCGGGGAACACCCATGCCGACTTTGTGCCGGATGAAATCGTGGACCGGTTCTGCATCCTGGGCACCGCCGAAGAGCACATGGAGAAGCTCGAAAAGCTCAAGGCCCTGGGGGTGACCCAGTTCGCCGGTTACCTCCAGCATGACAACAAGGAGGAAACCCTCCGTGTCTACGGGGAGACGGTGATTCCTGCGCTGCGGGATCACGTGGCTGCGAAGGCATGAAAACGGACGTACGACGGCGGCGGCGCCCCTCCGCGATCGCGTGGGGGATCGGCGGGGTGCTGCTGCCCGTCCTGGCCTGGGAGGCCTACAAGGCCGTGGGCCCGGCGGAAGGAGTCCGGGTTGGCGGCCTGCCGCTGCTGCCCCGGACCACGGACCTGGCCATGCCGCATTCCTGGACCATGCTGGGCCGGCTGTTTGCTCCCGAATCCTCAGCCGCCGGTGCCGGTCCCATGTGGGTATCAGTGCTGCAGGCAGCCGGCTTCACCCTGGGCATTGCCGGGGCGGGCTGGCTCCTCGGGGTCGCGGTAGGACTGGGGCTTGCCATGGTGATGCAGCGGTTCCGCAGCGCGAACTCCGCGATGCTGCCGTGGATCATCCTGAGCCAGACGGTGCCCCTGATCGCGATCGCTCCGCTGGTCCGGCGGTGGGGGTCGCAGCTGGAGTTCGGTCCGTTCACCTGGGAGAACTGGATGTCCGTGGCCGTGATTTCCGCCTATCTGGCGTTCTTTCCGGTGGCGATCGGCGCCCTCCGCGGCTTCAGCGCTCCGGAGAAAGCGCACGTGGACCTTATGCACACCTACGCCCTGGGCTGGTGGCAGACCTTCCTTCGCCTCCGGCTTCCGGCCAGCGTGCCCTACCTGCTGCCGGCGCTGCGGCTCGCTGCCGCCAACGCGGTGGTGGGTGCCGTGGTGGCGGAGGTGTCGATCGGACTGCGCGGCGGCATTGGCCGCATGATCGTTGAATTCGCGGCGGCGGCCGGGGGAGACCCCGGCAAACCCTGGGCACCGATCTTCGGCGCCGTGGTACTGGGCCTGGCCGCGGTGGGATTCGTTGCTTTGATCGGCGTCGTACTGCGCCGTTACCGCAGAGGAGAGCAGGCAGCATGAACGGCAGCACGGATTCAAGGAGTACGACGCCGGAGGGTGGGGGAGCGGCGCAGGCTGCGGCGGTTCACGTGGCCGGCGTTCACCGCGTCTTCGGTACCGGGCGCAACCCCGTCCAGGCCCTTCGGGATGTCAGCCTGAGCGTCGCCGAAGGAGAGTTCGTTTCCCTGATCGGGCCCTCCGGCTGCGGCAAAAGCACGCTGATGAGACTGATCGCGGACCTGGATGCGCCCAGTTCCGGAACCATCAGCGTGTTTGGAAAAAGCGCGCGGCGGGCACGGCTGGACCAGGACTACGGCATTGCGTTCCAGCAGGCAGGCCTGCTGCCCTGGCGGACTGTGCGCGGGAACATCGAACTGCCCCTGCAGACCCACGGCGCTGCTCCGGCGGCCCGTCGGACACGAACCGATGAGCTGCTGGAAATGGTGGGACTCACCGAGTTCGGCGGGCACTACCCGGACCAGCTCTCCGGCGGCATGCAGCAGCGGGTCGCCATTGCCCGGTCCCTTGCCGAGTCCCCAAAGCTGCTGCTGATGGATGAGCCGTTCGGGGCGCTGGATGAGATGACACGGGAGCGAATGCAGAACGAACTGGTCCGCATCTGCGCCGAGACCGGCTGCGCCGTCGTGTTTGTCACGCATTCAATCCCGGAGGCAGTGTTCCTCTCGGACAGGGTGGTGGTGATGTCGCCGCGGCCGGGTGAAATCCGGGAGACCGTGGACATCACGCTGGGCTCAGCCCACGCCCGCGGTGCAGGACTGCGTGAGGAAGCCTCCTTCTACGAAGCCATCCGGTCAGTACGCGAGGCCCTGCACGGGACCGAGCCCGCAGCGGTCCGGGGAGCAGAAACCCGATGAGCGGGATCGTCCAGGATCCACCCGCGGCACCGGCAGCGCGGGTGCCGCCGGAAACCAGGGGAGCAGCCGGAATTGATCCGGGCCGTCTGTCCGGACTGGGCCGGCACATCGGAGCGCCGCTGCTGCTGGGGGCAGCGGCACTCCTGCTGTGGCAGGGTGCGGTTTGGGTGCTGCAGATTGAGCCGTTCATTGTCCCGGGGCCGCTGGCGATCGCGGAAGCTTTCGCCGGCAACTTCGCGAATGTGCTGGGTGCCGCCGTCGTCACCGGGGTGAACGCCGCCGTCGGACTGGTAGTGGGAGCCCTGCTGGGTGTCGCGGCCGCTGTGGCGTCAGCCGCCGCCCCCGCCCTGGACCGGCTGGCGGCACCGCTGGTGGTGGCGCTTTCGGTCATACCGATCGTGGCGCTGGCTCCGGTGCTCTACACAATGTTCGGCGCCGATCAGCAGGCTACCCGGCAGATCGTGGCGGGCATCGCCGTCTTCATCCCCGTCTACGTCAACTCGCTGCGCGGCTTCCGGCAGGTGAAGCCGGTGCACCGGGACCTGATGCGCTCCTACGCCGCCGGGAAGTGGCAGATTACCCGCAGCGTCACCCTGCCCAGCGCTGTGCCGTATATGTTCACCGGCCTGCGGATCGCGTCGTCGCTGGCCGTCGTCTCGGCGCTGATTGCCGAGTACTTTGGCGGGCCGGTCGGCGGGCTGGGTAAATCGGTGACCTCAGCGGCGTCGAGCAGCAACTACACGCTGGCCTGGGCCTACGTGCTTGGCGCCGTCCTGCTGGGGCTGCTGTTTTACGCGGTGACCGCTGCGCTGGAGAAGTACTTCTCCCGGCACACCGGCGGCTCCTGAAGGTCCGGCACCGTTCCATAGATGTTCCACCGCACCACTCCGTCCGCACTGAACGCCCGTATGAGGGGAAGCACATGAACATACGAAGAAAACCACTCACCATCCTGGCCTCCGGGCTGGCAGTCACCGCCCTCGCGCTGGCCGGCTGCGGCGGCGACTCCGGGGACGGATCCGCAGGGGATGACGAGCTCACCCCGGTGAAGCTGCAGCTTCAGTGGTTCGCGCAGGCCCAGTTCGCCGGTTACTACGCCGCGCTGGACCAGGGTTTCTTTGAGGAGGAGGGCCTCGACGTCGAAATCCTGGAAGGCGGAGCGGATATCGTGCCGCAGGATGTCCTGGCTTCAGGGGACGCCGACTACGCGATTTCGTGGGTGCCCAAGGTCCTCGGTTCGATCGAGCAGGGCGCTGCCATCACGAACGTGGCGCAGATCTTTGAACGCAGCGCGACCCTGCAGGTCGCGATGGCGGATTCGGGCATTGACGGTCCCGAGGATCTCGCCGGCAAAAAGGTTGGCTCCTGGGGCTACGGCAACGAATGGGAGCTGTTTGCCGGTATGCAGCAGGCCGGCGTGGAGATCAATGACATTGAACTGATTCAGCAGGCCTTTGACATGAACGGCTTCCTGGCCGGGGACATCGACGCCGCGCAGGCCATGACCTACAACGAATACGCCCAGGTGCTGGAGACGGAGAACCCGAACACGGGTGAGCTGTACCAGCCGGAGGACCTCACCGTCATCGACTGGAACGAAGAGGGAACCGCAATGCTTCAGGACGCCATTTGGGCGGACACGCAGCGCCTCGAGGATGACGAGGAGTACCAGGAAACCACGGTTGCCTTCATCAAGGCCGCCATCAAGGGCTGGGCGTATGCGAAGGACAACCCTGAGGAAGCGGCGGAGATCGTGACCGGGGCCGGGTCCACGCTGGGCAAGAGCCACCAGCTGTGGATGACCAATGAAACGTCCAAGCTGATCTGGCCGTCCACGAACGGCGTCGGCCTGATCGATGAGGCTGCGTGGGAACAGACGGTTGAGATCGCGCTGGGCACCAAGAACGAGACCGGTGCAACGATCATCAGTGAGGAGCCGCCGGCCACGGCCTGGACCAACGAGTACGTGGAGAAGGCGCTGGCCGAGCTGGAGGAAGAAGGCGTAGACACCAAGGGTGCGGACTTTGCGCCCATTGAGGTTGAGCTTCAGCCCGGAGGCAACTGAGCCGGTTTGAACCCGTGCCGGCCTGGCCGGCGCATCGCTGTTTGGCTTTACTGGGCGACGGCGGTGTGCCGGCCGGGCGTTTTTGTGGTGCAGTGCGGCTGGGCCAGCCGGGATATTCACCGGTCAAAAGCTGTAGCGTTTGGGCTACCCTCATCGCGAATCAATGCGGGCGGGGTATATGCGACTCCGGAGTCCTGCGACTGGCGCGGGGCGGTTCGGGGGAGTGGTGCTGCGGTGAGGGACCGGCTTACGCACTCAGGGATAGGCACCTTGCAGGCGCAGGTTTCTCTGCGACACGCTGGCCCCGGTGCGCCGAATACTCATGTCACATGAATATATTGCTCACATGACCAAAACTGAGATGCGTCAACCTACGTTCCTCATCCTGACCGCGCTAGCCAGAAGCCGTCACCATGGGTATTCCCTGCTGGCAGAAACCAAGAAGCTCTCCGGGGGGCGAGTGACGCTAAAGCCGGGGAGTCTTTATGCAACCTTGGACCGGCTTCAAGAAGAAGGCTTAGTGCAAGACGCCGGAGAGGAAATCGTCACAGGACGGTTGCGGCGCTACTACTCACTGACGGACGACGGGGTAACAGCCCTCAAACGAGAAGTAGATCGAATGGAAGCGGCGGCAGACTTGGCCCGTAAAAGCCTGCAGACGCGGATCACGGGGGCTTTGGCATGAATGAGATGACTGCATTGGAAAGGCAGTACCGGCGCGCGATTCGCGCTTATCCAGCGCGATGGAGGGCAGCGCATGGCGATGAACTGCTCGATGTCATGTTAGACGTCGCGGCCTCAGGCGGGAGAACAAAGCCTAGGTTTTCTGAAGTCGCGGACCTAGCCTGGCACGGAGTAGGGACGCGCGTGAATCAGGTTCTTTCGCTCATGCCACGTCATCGGAGAAACCACACCGCAGCCGTGGGCGTCATTAGTGGCACCACGCTCGCGTTGGTCATGATGGTCTTGGGAGAACTTGGAAGATGGTTCCGCTGGAATAGTTACGGCCTCACCGATCAGCCCTTCGGGCTGTTCACCACCTTTGCCGCCCCAGCGCTTGGGTGCACGCTCTTAGCGTTCCTCGCTTTGGCCGGTGGTCGTCAAACTTCTGCCAAGGTCCTCCATGCCGCAGCCGCCGGCGCCAGTCTTATCGGCTTTCTTGCCGTGACTTTGCTGGAACCCCTGGTTCCTGTTCATCCGATGGTGTTTTGTTTTTTTGGCGTCGCTAACCTGCTTGCCCTTTTGGGAAACCCCATCCGCACACTCGGGTTGCGTCGTCTCGTTTTGGTTGGTTCCCCGCTTCTCGGCGTCTTGTTGACGATCACTTGCTACCTTCAAGGTGGAGGGGCGCAGAGAACATTTTGGGGCGGTCCCTACATCATCAATGACTTTCGGCTGGCATTTTGGTTCTCGGAATTATTGATCGTGGCCGTCCTACTGGCCGTGGTCGGCACGAAAATCCGTCCTTGGGCATGCCTTATCCTTGTGCCGCTGACAGCCTTCCCTCTTTCCGGGATGTTCATTAGCCTCGGGGGAGACTCAACCGTGGGTCGAATCGGTATTTCACCGGAGGTCTTTTACATATTCTGTTCACTGGCAGGGCTGGTCAGCGCCTGGGCTTCATGGAGGAGACCAACGATTAGCTGGGCAGGAACCCGCCAACTGTGAATATCGGTAGCTGACGCACCGAAGCCGCACTGCTATTCGGGGCTGTCGCGCTCAGGGATCCCCTAACGGGCACCTCGCAAGAAGCCCTCCATGATGTAGCCGCCATTTTGCTCCAGCACTGCTTCAGCAATCCCGGCCAGCCTCTGAGTGTCATAGTCCGGTGAATCCGCCCAGGACAAAAGACCCAACGCGGCCTCGTCGGTGGGTAGCTGTTCTAGGCGCCGAACGATCCATTTGCCATTGCCCAGCCATTTCTGGTGCCCGAGCAACAGTAGTTCGGCGGATTGGCGGAACACATTTGACGCAATGGCGAACGTTTCAGAGCGCGAGTTGGAACCCAGAAGGTCGTCCAAAGAACAGCTGAGATCGTACCTACGGAGGTCCCGTTCGGCGTCAGTCAACGGCAGGGGGCCCTGCCGCATGTAATGGCGCGCATCCTCCTGCCATTGAATGCCGGGTCCGCGGTCGGTCAGCAATAGTCCCCGAGCACATATGTCTCCTAGGACAGCGCAACGAATTGACCGTTCCTTCTCATACCAGAAGGCCAAGCTCTTGGGGGTGTGAATGAAAGCTTCTACGATCCATCCTTGATGCCGGACGGTCTCCGCGTAGTTCGCTCCACCTCGATAGAGGATGGCGACGTCAAGATCCGATGTGGAAGTCACACATCCCGAGGCCACGCTGCCACCCAAGATTGATGCTTCCGCTCCGCCATGCATCTCCTCGACGTAAGAACGCGCAATCTTGATTGGATCCATTAGCTCATGATGCCCTACTGCTATAGGTGTTCATCGACATGGTGTGGGCAAAACTGCAGTGCAGTCTCCTCCACGCACTGTCCCGCAGAAGGATCCCTGAACGGGACGCCTACTCAGTGGAGCCCTCGATCGAACGTCCCACGCGGCGCGCCTTTCGCTTCGCCAGCCACTCGGCGCGGTACGCGTCCACCTCTGCTGCCTTCTTATTGCCGAAGTAGACACCAATTATTGGACCCAGGCCGGCGCTAAGGCCGAGTAAGGAGTATTGCCAGCCCTGGGTTAAACCCACCCCGACTCCGATAACGATCGAGAAGCCGAGGAAGTAAAGGAGTGACTTGCCGCTAACGGTTCTATTTTGTGCCATCCTGCGTCCTCCTCGACGCCGCTAACATTCATTACTGGTCCTGACCGAGTCCGTGCGGTCCGGGACAGTCACAGGACCGATATGCATCCGTGACACGGACTCTCCGTCACGGAAGCTATCACTCACAGCTCGGGATGTCCGGGGTCCTTTTCACGTTCGCGCCAATAGTCGTCTCGCTGCCGTCGTACGAACCATGCGACATAGACCACCGCGGCTATGGCGGCGATGCCCTGACAGATAGCGATGACCCATTCCCAACGCGATCGGAACTCTGCCGGCAGCCATCCTGGAATGAGAAATAGCGCCATGGCTGTCATCGCGCCTAACACTGCGGGCAACGGGGACGGACGACGCTGCACAGAAGTCATGGCTCACCCTATCCATTCCCCAGGTTTGGAGGTGAACATTTGAAACGATTCGCCTCGGTCCAACTCTCCAAACGGCACGGTTCCCGGTACGGGGCCCCAGGTTGAACGTCCCTGCCGCAGTGCCTGACGGAGCCGTAGTTGTCAGCTTGAGCGGGCCTCAAGTTCGGAGACACCGGGGCCAGCGAGCTCGGCACAGTAGGCGCTCCGGCCTGTCATCGCCATGATGAGCGCGACGGTACTACCACGGACGACGCTGCCTTCCCCGAGGCTGATGCCCGTGTCCACAGCCTCCAACCGCAGGCCACGAACCGGGCACGCACGACGCCCGCGAACCAACGGGGCCCCGACACCGCTCCGCTGACAGTCAGATGCGCGAGCACCTCGCGTACTGTCAAGCCAGCGCAGAGCGAAAGGAGTTGACCACTGCGCCTCGTCTACCTGCCCAAGCTGGTCCGCGAGAGCTTCCCGCTCGACGTCGATACTCTGCCAGACCATGTTCCGCTCCACACCGGCATCCTCCCACTCCAACGACCGGATGAGGATCCCTCAGCGTGCGCGATTCAGCAATGAGAAAGGTTGTCCAACTTCGCCCGTGGACGCTCGAGGACGGACCGGCAGCCCAAGGGGCAGGGCATGCCTGACAATGTGGATTGGCTCGTTCATTGATGAACAGGGCAACCGCAGGCTTGCTTTTCAGCAGGTTGATAACTTGAAGAAAACAACATGGCCACTGTCCGTTGAATGCTCCCTAGCTTGACGCAGGAGTGTGGCCGTCACCTACGGGTAGTAAACCGGACCTGGATCCGATGGAGTTCAGCGCGTGGAAGTACTGCGGTCACGACGCCGCCACCGGCGAGGCGGGCTCCGATGCCGTACACGAACGGGTCAGTGTCGACCTCTGCAGCGGGCATGTCGACTCCGTTGATGACGGTTCTCGCCTGGCCGTTGACCATGCGGCCGGTTATCACGGGTGCGTGCTGGTCCCAGGGTTTATCGCCGGGCCAAAGCTGCTGCCGGTACTGGTTCATCAGGATGTGGTTGATGTGGTCAGCCAGGAGGCTTTCAAGCGATGAGCGCGGCTCGCGGTGCCAAGTGGTCCGCACGGCCTCCCACAGCTGCGGATAGCGCATTCGCTCCACCTGCTCGATCAGCCAAGGGGGCCGGGGCCAGGGCGGAATTTCCTCGATCCCTCTGCGGGTCTCCTCGTCAAGGTCCGCGAGGTTAACCGGGTCTGAGCGATCATCCGGGTTTCGCCAGAGAGTGTAGGTAATGCTCGCTGTCATTTCGCTGTACCCACGATCATCCAGGCCGTAGTTCAGGCTGACGGAATCCGTGTCCTCCAGCGACGGCTGGGGAATCAGCCCCAGCACGGGAATAGGCATGAGCTTTAGGTTCTCGACGCATTCAGCACGGGGGTCGGGGACGTCTTCCGGGAGAATGCCAACCCATTCCATGCCTAGACTATGAATCAAACGAGGGTGCCTGTAAATGGAAAAGAGTTTAGGCCCCAAATGTCCCGCTGATGGATGGCGCGACGTCCCGCCCTGCACTGGAAGGCCTCCGCACATGCATTCGTCCTCTATCCCGCTTCCGCCGCGTCAGGTCGAGATCGGTGACGCGGCACAGCTGGCCGGCACCACTCCGGATGTCATCCATCGCTACTGCGAGCTGGGTCTGCTTCCTGAGCCCGAACGGGGCGGCGACGGCCATCGCCGATACGGCAATGCGGACATGATCCGGTTGCTGTGGATCCACAAAATGGTTGGCGCGGGCATCGCCGTCGACGACATCCGTGACATCTTCGCTGACGCTGCTCCTGCTGCCGTCGATAACGGCCGCCACGCCGCCGTCGTGCAGCGCATGCGCACAGTGGAGGGCCGGATGGCTCTGCTCTCCGAGTTCGTCACCGGCCGACTAAAAGGCCTGCCGGCGGGCTCCCTTCGCCAGACAGACCTGGAAAACCTGCTGGTCATCGAGCGGTTCTTTGGTCCGCTCGGTGCGGCCGTTAATGCCGGCCGCTATATCGCCCTGGCCACTCATCCGGGTCTGCGGGAGGAATCCGACCGCGTCGAGGCCGCCGAGGACGCACTCGATGACACAGTCGCCGTCGACGATCCCCGCGTGGCGCAAGCCGCTGCTGAACGGCATGCCTTCGAACTGAAACTCGACGCCGCCATCAACGATTCCGGTCTGGCGCAGAGCGACAACGAGCTTTTTGACTCCTGGGATGCTGTGCATCCCGCTGGCGCAGAAAATGAGGACGACGCCGGCAGCGGGGGAGAGCGGATAAGCCTCATCGACGCCGTCGGAATGATGCCCTACAACTACTCCCCGGCGCGTCTGCGGTGCATGGAACTGACCGGAGAACTTGCTGCCAGCGAGTTGCCTGCTTCCTAGCAAGGATCACTCGGGACGCGGTCCCGGTCACCCGGCGACGTCGGCGAGGATATAGCGAGCACTGAGACGCGTTTTCCCTCGGCTTGTCATCGCAGGACTGAGGCTTCCCTGACGGTGGGAGCGTCATCCGTGTTCCAGCTGAAGAGCGTCAGATGCCAGAGATGCGGCTGCTTGCGTGAAGGATCAATCAGTCCCCGGGCACCAAAGCTCTCCAGCACCTCGCGGACCTTCCACGAGGAGGGGGAACCTCCGGCGGCAACAAGTCCCTGCCAGTCCGCTGCAGCGTCTGCGGGATCAACGCCCATTCTTGCTAAGGCCTGATGATCACGAAGGTCGACGATCCGCTCAGCTTCAACTTCGTACTGCAGCACTTCGAGCTGGGGAGCCCTATGGTCCGTATGGGCGATCATGGCCACAGCGACCCCTTCGCGCGAGGAGCTGAGGTAAAGCGTGGGTGTATCCGGCGGTGAATACCGGCCCGGAGATCTGGAACCCTCCAGAGCGGCGCTGCGGTAGGCGGGATCGACGGCCCGAAAGAAGGAACCGGTCACCTTGCACATCAAATTGCCGTTTCGGCTCACTTTCGGTTCATCGCCCTGCACTTTACGGCCCCCGAGTACCTGGAAGTTCAACTTGGACTGCCAGCATGCCATGGCCGCGGGCTAAACGGATCTCTGGACACAGCTCCCCCTGGGATGCGGGTGGGTGAGCCCCGTCATTGGCGCGTACTTTGTAGGCATGCCGATCAACTTTGAGGTCCGACGCGCAGAATCTGCGGATGCGCGGGACATGGCGAGAGTCCATGTGGAGACCTGGCGCGAGACCTACCGTGGGCTGATGAGCGACGCCGTGCTGGACGATCCTGCGCTCCTGGACTGGCGCGAAGGATTCTGGGATACGGCCCTCAAGCACCCAAGATACGAGCAGAACACCGTTGCCGTCGCGTCGCATGAAGACACAATAATTGGCATTGCAATGTCAGGACCTGCCCCTAACGGAGCCCACGAGCCAACGCAGTTGTATGTTCTCTACGTCTATGCGGCATTCCATGGTTCGGGAGTGGGGACGGCGCTCCTGGCATCAGTTATTGAACCCACCACACCTGCTGCGCTCTGGGTCGCCGACCCTAATCCCCGCGCACAGGCCTTTTACCGAAAGAACGGCTTCGTTCCGGACGGGTCGGTGAAAATCGAGGATGATCTGCGGGAAATTCGCATGGTCCGGACAACCGGCACCGGGACTATTCCCGACAACGGCTCCGAGATTTACCTGCCCTCGTAAGCAATTTTTACCTTGTACTCGACAGAGGGGTCATTTGTTGTGACCTCAATTGTGTCTTGCCCGGGTGACAGATCATGAGGCGTAGTGCTTGTTGTCTCCGCACTGCCATCGTTGCAGACCGTTTGCGCGCCGTCCGGCAGGGAAAGTGTTCCGGGGCTGATGCACGTGAGGCTTACCCAGACCCGTGTGACTTCCCCGGACTTCGTGTCCAGAGCAATGGACTGCGTACCTGTGTATGTTCCCTCGACGGGAGGCCGGGTTGTTCCTGGACTTTGATCGGTTGAAGCCGATGGGGCGGACGCGCCTTCCGGCTCACCTTGCCCTGCGCACCCCGTCAGTACGAAACCCGCTATAAGTACGGCCGCTGCCTTGCGTGGTGAAATTATGCATTTCATCTATTCGACGCTATCAAATGGCGTTTGGCTCGATTCAAGTGCTTGCACCAAGCTCGAAGAGAATAGTAAAAATCCCTGCCGGGGCTGGTGGGCCAAACGGGATTGGGTTAGCCTCCGCCGAGACGACCTGCAGGCCAATTATCGTCCACCATATAACCGCCGAGATCATCCGCCACTTTCTCCACGTTGACCTGGATTGCCGAAGGTGAAGCACCGACGGCGACGTCGGTAATGTCAGCCACCGTCCAGTTGCTGCCGGCCGCCACATCGAGCTGGATGCCTCCGTGCGATTCGGGGGAGAACATTCTCAAGGCGGTCTCCGCCGTTTCCTCATCCCCGAACCAGGCGACCATAACGGTGGATGTGCACATCTTCGATTCGCCGAGGACGTCCCCGGGAGGAACAAGCATGTCGGGGCCGGCAGGTGCATCCGGATCACAGCCGGCGGACTCGTTGACGGCCTCATACAGAGCATCCATGGATTCGAATTCCGACGCGCCGGTCGCCGGTTCATCCGTCGGAACGGCCGACCCACACCCGGCAAGCAATGCGGCAGCGGCCGCTGCGGAGAGCACCGCCGTCGTTCTGGCTGTCTTCAAAGTGGACCCCCATAGTCTCCGTGTACCCGCACTGTAGCGTCCGCTCCTTGGTTGGCGGTCGAATGCAACACAGTAGTCAAAGACCCTTTACGTATAGGTTGCTTGACAGTACAGTTACCTTGACATGACCCGGAGAAAGGCGAACTCGTGACCGTGAAGAATGCTCAAAACAAATGGGGCCGTGCGCGGTTTGGCGGAAGCAGCGCTGAGCTGCTGGCCGCCTCACTCGCCATCGCAGTGCTGGTGTCGGCCGCACTCGGCTGGCTGTTTATGGTGCTGCGGAACGGGGACCGGCCGCTGCTCGCCTTCGGCATCATGGCAGCCTTCACTCTGCCCGTAACCGCCGCCCTCGCCTGGGCGGTGCTGGTTGACCGCTCGACCATCACCGGTGCTCTCGAGAAGCCCGAAGACTCCGTTGAGTCGGTCTGGTACGAAAAAGCGGCCAGCGGAGCATTCACGGACATTCTCCTGGTGGGGGGACTGGGGTGCACGGCCCTCACGTTCCTGGGAACCGAGGGGACTGCAGGTCTGGTCCTCGGAGGCGTCGTGGCCTTCGCGATGCTGGACTTCGGCGTGCGCTACCTGTGGCAAAAGAAAACCGCGGCCTGATGGAAAACTCGCTGACCCTCCGCCGTTCAGAGCGCGGCTGGTCCCAGCAGCACCTGGCCGACGAACTGGGAGTCTCCCGGCAGACCATCATCTCCATTGAAAAAGGCCGCTACGATCCATCACTGCCGCTGGCTTTCCGGCTGGCCGCCGTTTTCCACTGCCGCATCGAAGACCTGTTCACCCCTGAGCAGGCCTCCGGCGACTGACCTGCCGTATCTCCCGAAAGGTACTCCGATGACTGCGCCGATGCTGCCCTCCCGCCTGCCGATAGCCGCAGCGCCCATGGCCGGGGGGCCAACGACGACGGCGCTGGCCGCCGCCGTCGCCGAAGCCGGCGGATTTCCGTTCCTGGCCGGCGGCTACAAAACGCCGGAAGCCCTCTCCGCAGAAATCAGCGTGATGCGCGCCGCCGGGCTGCCCTTCGGTGTGAACCTTTTTGTTCCCGCCCCTGAAACCGTCGACGCAGCCGCCTTCCGCGCCTATGCCCGGCAGCTGCAGCCGGAAGCGGAGCGCTACGGGCTGACACTCAGCGAACAGCCCATGAACGATGACGACTCCTGGGGGCAAAAGCTTGCGCTGCTAATCCAGGATCCGGTCGACGTCGTTTCGCTGACCTTTGGACTGCCGGAGCCGTCGGACATCGTCGCGCTGCACGCTTCCGGAACCAAAGTCCTCGCCTCGGTAACCACTCCCGCGGAAGCACGCCAGGCGCAGGCTGCCGGCGTCGACGGTCTGGTGGTCCAGGGGTCGCAGGCCGGGGGACACAGTGCCACTTTCGACCCGAACCGCCGGATTGATCCCGTGTCGACTGCGGACCTGGTCAAAGCCGTGCGGGCAGCAGCCGGCCTCCCGATCATTGCCGCCGGCGGGGTCGATAGCCCGGCAGCAGTGCAGGCCCTCCTGGCAGCCGGTGCCGAGGCCGTCGCTGTGGGGACCCTGCTGCTGCTCGCCGACGAAGCCGGAACCTCGCCAACCCACCGGGCTGCACTGACCGGCGGTAAGTTCTCCGAGACTGTGCTGACCCGTGCGTTCACCGGGCGGCCGGCGCGGGCGCTGCGCAATGGATTCGCCGTCCGGCACGGTGCCCATGCACCTGCCGCCTATCCCGCCGTCCATCACCTCACCCGGGAGCTGCGCCAGGCCGCCGGAAAAGCGGGCGACGCCGATACCCTCCATCTGTGGGCCGGAACTGGCTGGCGTAACGCACCCAGGCTTCCGGCAGCAGAGATCATCGAGTGGCTGTCGGGGACGGAAAACGCCGTTCAGTAGCCAATCTCACGCGGCAGCAGAGCCGTTCCGGAACGCTCGAAGCTCTTCGGGCATCCTAGGCTGGAAGCAAGGACGCGGCACGCCGCGGCCGCCCGAAACTTTTGAGAGGACCGTCTTGAGCAAGCTGCCCTGCGCCGAACTCCACCTGCACATTGAAGGAACCCTGGAGCCGGAGCTGATCTTTGAACTGGCTGCCCGCAACGGCATCGAGCTGCCCTACGCAGACCTGGACGAGCTTCGTGCCCGCTACGAGTTCACGGATCTGCAGTCCTTCCTCGACCTCTACTACGCCAACATGGACGTGCTGCGTGCCGAAGCCGACTTCGCTGACATGACCCGGGCCTACCTGACCCGGGCGGCGGCCGCCGGTGTGCGTCACGTTGAAATGATGGTGGATCCCCAGGCCCACCTGGCCCGCGGCGTCGCACTTGAAACCTGCATCGGGGGAGTGGCGTCCGTGCTGGAGACCTCTGAGGCGGAGTTCGGCATCTCCACCGGGCTGATCGCGGCGTTCCTACGCGACCGTCCGCAGGAAGAAGCGTCCCGGGTCCTCGCCGACCTGCTGGCCATGGACGCGCCCATCATCGGCATCGGCCTGGACTCCGCAGAGCTCGGGAATCCGCCGGAGGACTTTGTGCCGCTCTACGAGCAGGCCCGCGCGGCCGGCCTGAAGCTGGTGGCCCACGCAGGGGAAGAAGGCCCCTCTCACTACATCGAGCAGGCCCTGGACCTGCTGCTGGTGGACCGGATCGACCACGGTATCCGCTGCATGGATGACCCGGAGCTGGTGGCGCGGCTGGAACGCGAGCAGGTTCCGCTGACCATCTGCCCGCTGTCCAACGTCCGGCTGCAGGCCGTTGACTCCCTGGAGAGCCACCCGCTGCCGCTGCTGCTGGAACAGGGCCTGAACGTTTCGGTGAACTCCGACGACCCGGCGTACTTCGGCGGCTACGTGGATGACAATTTCGCCGTCCTCCGCAAGACCTTCGATCTCAATCCCGCCCAGCTTGCTCGGCTCGCCGAGAACTCAATTACGGCGTCGTTCGCTTCTGCTGAGCGCAAGGCTGAGCTGCTCGCGGAGATCGAGGCCTGGCTCCTGGTGGAGGGAATCGACTAAGTACCCGGATTTCCCGGCCGGCCCGCGCGGCCGGTATCGCCCCGCCCCCGGCGGAACGTCAGCCGCACCACGGCACCGGCCACAACCGCCATCAGCCCCAGCGAAATATCCAGCAGCGGAAGAGACAGCGCCAGCAGCAGGGCGCCGGCGATACCCAGCACATTGAGCACCCGCGGCGTATACCAGCGCCGTTTTCGCAGTGTAAACGCGATGACCGCGGTGCCGCCGGCGTACAGCAGCCCGGTGAAGGCAGCAACGCCCAGCAGTGTGGTCAGCGGGAACGCCAGCATCAGGGTGATGACGAGAACGGCGCCGGCCGACACGCCGACCCATGGGGTTTCAGGCCGGCCGCGCAGCAGTGCACGCCTCCTGGCAAAGACCGACGGCAGTTCACCTTCTGCAGCCATGGCAGCACCGATCCGGGCGCAGCCGGCGTTCAGTGCAGAGAGCGCCCCCAGGCCCGCCGCGGCTGCAGCAATCAGGACAACGCCGGTACCCACCCCTCCGCTGAGGTCTGCCACCGGCACCACCATGGGAGCGGTTTCGGCAGCGAGGCTTGCCGGGCCAAAGAAGCTCAGCAGCGACTGGCCCAGCACCAGGTACAGGCCCAGCACGACGGCGATGGCCGCCGGCAGTGCCAGTGGAATGTTGCGTGCGGGGGAGCGGACGTGCGGTCCGAGCGAGGCCAGGTACCCGTAGCCGATGAAGGCAAAGTAGAGCAGTGCCGAGGATTCAAGGATCCCGGCGAAACCGGGCTCGGGCAGGGTCGCTAGCTTGGGGTTGTCCACGGGAAGGTCGGAGTTGAACGCCACCACAGCAACAAACGCAAGCACCGCAATAACGAAGGCAACGATGAAGCGGGACACCCAGTCACTGCGGGTTGCTCCGAACAGGTTGAGCACCGCGGTCAGTGCGACAGCCGCAACGGCCACCGCCACCGCGTAGTCCGGTGCCAGATAGGTGCCCAGCATCAATGCCGCCACCGCCGACGCCGCCAGCCGGGAACACAGGAAGATCCAGCCGGTAACGAACGCCGCCGTGGGACCCAGGATCACCCGCGCAGCCCGGGTGCCGCCGTCGTCGTAGTTGGCCTGGCCTTCGTTCAGCGCGGAACTGATCTGGTAAATCGCCACCGAGCAGGCGTAGGCAACGACGGCGGCAATCAGCAGCGGGATGGCGAGCGGGCCGCCGTCGGCGCTTACCGCAGCGGGGAAGACAATAAACACGCCCGCGCCGACGATTGAACCGATGCCGGCAGTGGTCGCGTCGAACCCGCCCAGCGGGCGTGCAGTGGCGGCATTGCCGGACAAACGGGCCTCCAATCGGTCAGCCCTTGGCCGGGAAGCGCGGGGAACACCGGTAAACTCAAAGAAGATCTCTACTCACAATGGGCGGAAACAGGTGGTTTCCGCAACCAATCGAAGTTGAAAGGACTGCTGTGCTGCGCACACATGCCCTTGGTTCCCTGAGGGCCGAGCATATTGGACAGACTGTCACCCTGGCCGGCTGGGTTGCCCGCCGCCGGGACCACGGAGGCGTTGCCTTCCTCGACCTGCGTGATGCCTCCGGCGTTGCCCAGGTTGTTGTCCGCGAAGAGGACGTCTTCCACGGCCTGCGCAATGAGTACGTCCTGCAGATCACCGGCAAGGTCGAGCGCCGCCCCGAAGGCAACGAGAACCCCGCCCTGGCCACCGGCGAAGTTGAGGTCATTGCCGACGACGTCGTCATCCTCAACACCTCCGATCCGCTGCCGTTCCAGATCGACGAGCACGTTGAGGTCGGCGAGGAAGCCCGCCTGAAGCACCGCTACCTGGACCTTCGCCGTCCGGCCCCCGCCGCCGCCATGCGCCTGCGCTCCGAAGCCAACCGTGTGGCACGCGAACTGCTCCACGACGAGGGCTTCGTTGAAATCGAAACCCCGACCCTGACGCGTTCCACACCCGAAGGCGCCCGCGACTTTGTGGTCCCGGCACGCCTGGCACCCGGTTCCTGGTACGCGCTGCCGCAGTCCCCGCAGCTGTTCAAGCAGCTGCTTCAGGTGGGCGGCTTCGAGAAGTACTACCAGATTGCCCGCTGCTACCGCGACGAAGACTTCCGCGCCGACCGCCAGCCGGAGTTCACCCAGCTGGACATCGAAGCGAGCTTCGTTGAAGAAGACGACATCATTGCCCTCGGCGAGCAGATCGTAAAGGCACTCTGGAAGCTGATCGGCGTCGAGATCCAGACTCCGATCGCCCGGATGACCTACGCCGATGCCATGGCCCGCTACGGTTCGGACAAGCCGGACCTGCGCTTCGGACTGGAACTGACCGAGCTCACGGAGTTCTTCAAGGACACCACGTTCCGCGTCTTCCAGGCACCGTACGTCGGCGCAGTCGTCATGCCCGGCGGCGCCTCGCAGGCCCGCCGCACCCTCGATGCCTGGCAGGAATGGGCCAAGCAGCGCGGTGCCAAGGGCCTTGCCTACGTGCTGGTTCAGGAAGACGGTTCCCTCACGGGTCCGGTCGCCAAGAACCTCACCGACTTCGAGCGCGAAAACCTGGCCGAGAAGGTCGGCGCCAAGCCCGGCGACTGCATCTTCTTCGCCGCGGGCCAGACCAACGAGGCCCGTGCCCTGCTCGGCGCAGCCCGCGTTGAAATCGGCCACCGCACCGGCCTGATCGATCCGAAGGACTGGGCGTTCGTCTGGATCGTCGACGCCCCGATGTTCGAACCCGCAGCCGCGGCAGTGGCAGCAGGCGACGTCGCCGCCGGTGAAGGCGAGTGGACCGCAGTGCACCACGCGTTCACCTCCCCGAAGCCGGAGTTCCTGGACACCTTCGACACCGATCCCGGCTCCGCCCTGGCCTACGCGTACGACATCGTCTGCAACGGCAACGAAATCGGCGGCGGTTCCATCCGTATCCACCGCCGTGACGTGCAGGAGCGCGTCTTCAAGGTCATGGGCATCTCCGAGGAGACCGCCCAGGAGCAGTTCGGCTTCCTGCTTGAAGGTTTCAAGTACGGCGCCCCGCCGCACGGCGGCATTGCCTTCGGCTGGGACCGCGTGGTGGCCCTGCTGGCCGGCGCCGACTCGATCCGCGACGTCATCGCCTTCCCGAAGTCCGGCGGCGGCTACGACCCGCTGACCTCCGCTCCGGCTCCGATCAGCGCCCAGCAGCGCAAGGAAGCCGGCGTGGACTTCAAGCCGGAGAAGAAGCAGGACAAGCCGGCTGAGACTCCCGCGTCCTAGCGCATCAAGCTGAATGGACCCGGCCGCCATGTTGGCGGC